>DASVGZ010000399.1:0-14387 GCA_036379275.1 Acidiphilium sp.
CCGCGCCGAAGCGACAGACCCCAGCCCGGCATTGCAACTTCCGGCGCTGGCCTGACGCGGCTGGCGGTCCATTCTTGCGGCATGTCGTCGGACAGGATCGGGATTCCTTCTGGGCGAGTCGCGAAAAATTCCGGCGGAAACCCATGTTCCGCCCGATCGTCCCCGCTTGCAAGCCCGACTTGCGATGGTCGAGTCCGCTTCGGGCTCCACTCCGGTCGCAGCACCTGGTCCGGCCGGAAGGTAAAAACACTTGATTCGAAAAATTCTATATAAACACTGGAATTTTTTTAATCATTGAAATCCGGTTACCGGAATACCGGCAGTATTCGACCGCCAGAATCCTGCTCTGCGACGATGCGCGCAAATGACGGCGCAAAAAAAAATCGTCTGAAACCGCAAAAACATGCTGCTTTTTGTTGACATGATCCGATCACCCGGTGAATAGCGATTCTTGCGTGCGTCGCACGATTCGCGTCGCAACCTTGTCAAGTCTGATTTGGTCAAGTCGGGTATCGCACGCGAAAGGGAAGGACGGTCGATGACCGTGGACAAGTCATCATCGGGCGGCGGTCGCAAGACCGGCTGTCCGGTATGAAAACAAACAGCGGGATAGGTGCTGCGCGCCCGGGAAACCGGAAGCGTTCGTCCTGTTTTCTTTCCGGCCGGATGGTCGCCGTTGCCATGCGGCGCATCGCCGGAGCAAAACCGCTGAATGCCTCTTGCCCGAACTCTTCGTCCACGTTCCCCATAACCCCGAGCGAAGGAGCATCCTCGTGACGACTGAAACCACAGGGCGCGCGCAGCCTCTGGCGATGCGCGCCAGCACCAAGAGTGCAGCGCCCAAGGCGAAAGCCGCGAAACCCGCGGCCAGGAAACCGGCCGCCAAGACCGCGGCGAAGAAACCCGCCGCGCGGAAGCCGGTCGCGAAGGCCGCTGCGAAAAAGCCTGCGGTGAAGACCGCGGCCAAGGCCGCGACCAGAAAGCCGGTGGCAAAAACCGCCGCGAAGAAGCCGGCTGCGAAAGCCGCGCCGAAACGCGCGACCGTCGCCCGCAAGACCGCCGCGACAAAACCCGCCGCGCGCAAGACGGCAGCGAAACCCGCCGCCAAGCGGACCGCCGCGACCACGCGGAAGGCAGCGAGCAAGCCCGCCGCGCGCAAGACCACGACTCGCGCCGCCGCCGCGCCGCGCAAGGCGACGCGCAGCGCCGCCGCGCCGAAGAAGACCGCGACCCGGCGTCCCCGCAAGACAGCGGAAGCCGCGCCCGCTCCGACCGACAACCAGACCTCCGGTTCCGGCTCGTCGAACTGACCGCTCCAGGCTGACCGCTCCCGGCCAGCCTGACGGAAACACCGGCCATCGATGATGGCCGGTGTTTTTTAACGACCGGTGTTTTTTATTGATGTCCCGGTTTCAGTTTTTCAGGCCACGCGCCGAATCGGTGGCGGACGCGGCCTTGCCGTCCGGACAGGCGACCGGCGGTATGGTCAGCGATGTCAGCTTGCCGTGCAGGACGAAATTGCCAAAATCGAGCCGCACGTCGCGCGACACGCCGTTGGTATAATACAGCATCTGGGTGCGGAAATCGGGCTCCTCGTCCTTCGGCTTGCGATGGAAAAACCCGATATCGACCAAAGTCGACGGCAGCGTCGCGAGCACGGGGAAGGAATCCTTCCGCGCGCCGTGCCGGGCCAGGATCGCGACATAGGTATGCTCCGCCCCGTGCGACGATGTGCCGTCGAACAGTGGCGGATCGATATAGGGCTTGCCCGCGGCGGCGGCCTCCAGGATCGCCCGCGTATGCGCCATCGGAAACAGCGTGCCGGGCGGCAGCTTCACCACACGTCCCTTCGGCACCACGTAGTCGACCGTGCCGCCTTCGGGGCCGGTGGTCGCCGTGCCCTGATCCTCCACCTTGGCGTTGCCGCCGTCGCTCTGACGCAGGAGAAAGGTCAGCCGGTCGCCGGACTTGCTTTCCCAGGTATCGTAATCGCTGATCGTGCGGCTCAGGCTGCCATCCTGATTGCGGATCAGCAGGGTCATGTGCTGGCTGACCGTATAGGCGTCGCAGGTTTCCAGAACATTGAACTGCAGCCGCCCGGTGGCGCCGGTCACCGAATGGCCGCGCACCTTGGTCAGGGTCAGATCGTAGGTCGCATCCTGCCCGGTCAGCGCCACCGGAGATGCCGCGAATGCACCCGTGCTCAACAGCAGACAGCACGCCGTCAGGGCAATCCGTCTCATGGTCCGCGCCGCTTCCGGCCGCCGCGTCGTTTGGCCGGATCGTATCCGCCGCCGCCCGGCCCGAGCGGCTCGGGCGTGCGGTCTCGCGTGCGCCACGCACCGCTCGGCACAGGGGGCGGCGTCAGGCCGAGATCGAGCGCTTCCAGACGCTTGATCTCGTCGCGCAGCCGCGCCGCCTCCTCGAATTCCAGATCGCCCGCCGCGATGCGCATCCGCTTCTCCAGTTCGGTGATGGTCGATTTCAGATCCTTGCCAACGAATTCGCTGGCCGAACTGTCCCTGATCGGCGCGACCGTCACGTAATCCTGCTCGAACACCGAGTGAAGGATCTCTCCGACCTGCTTTTTCACGCTCTGCGGCGTGATGCCGTTCGCCTCGTTCCAGGCGGACTGCTTGGCGCGCCGCCGCTCGGTCTCGCCGATCGCGTACTCGAGGCTCCGGGTCATCGTGTCGGCATACAGAATCACCCGGCCGTCGACATTGCGCGCCGCCCGGCCGATGGTCTGCACCAGCGATGTCGACGAACGGAGAAATCCCTCCTTGTCGGCGTCGAGAATCGCAACCAGCATACATTCGGGAATGTCGAGCCCCTCGCGCAGCAGGTTGATGCCGACCAGAACGTCGTAGACGCCGAGCCTGAGGTCGCGGATGATCTCGATCCGCTCCAGCGTGTCGATATCCGAGTGCAGATAGCGCACCTTCACGCCCTGCTCGGTCATGTATTCGGTCAGTTCCTCGGCCATCCGCTTGGTCAGCGTGGTCACCAGAACCCGCCCGCCCGCGGTGGCGACAGCGCGGCACTCGGCGAGGAGATCGTCCACCTGATGCTCGACCGGCCGCACCTCCACCTGCGGATCGACCAGACCGGTCGGGCGGATCACCTGCTCGGCGAACACGCCGCCGGTGCGCTCCATCTCCCACGGGCCGGGCGTTGCCGAAACGAAGGTCGTCTGCGGCCGGAACCGCTCCCATTCCTCGAATTTCAGCGGCCGGTTGTCGATGCAGGAGGGCAGGCGGAAGCCGAACTCCGACAGGATCGACTTGCGTGCGAAATCTCCCTTGTACATGCCGCCGATCTGCGGCACGGTGACGTGACTCTCATCGACGATCAGCAGCGCGTTCTCCGGCAGATATTCGAACAAGGTCGGCGGCGGCTCGCCCGGATTGCGCCCCGAGAGATAGCGCGAATAGTTCTCGATTCCCTTGCACACGCCGGTGGTTTCCATCATTTCCAGATCGAAGGTGGTGCGCTGCTGCAGCCGTTCCACCTCGAGCGGCTTGCCCGCCGCGTCCAGTTCGGCGAGCCTCGCTTTCAGCTCCTGCTTGATCCGGCCGATCGCCTGATGCAGCGTCGGCCGCGGGGTCACGTAGTGGCTGTTGGCATAGATGGCGATCGCGCCAAGCTCGGTGGATTTCTCGCCGGTCAGCGGATCGAACTCGGCGATGCTCTCGATCTCGTCGCCGAACAGCGTCACCCGCCAGGCCCGATCCTCGTACTGGCTCGGAAAAATGTCGACCGTCTCGCCGCGCAGCCGGAACGTGCCGCGCTGGAACGCGGCGTCGTTGCGGCGATACTGCAATTCGACCAGCGCCTTGGCGAGGCGGTCACGATCGATCCGCCCGCCGGTCTCCAGCCGCACCACCATCTGGCTGTAGGTCTCGACCGAGCCGATACCATAGATGCAGGAGACCGAGGCAACGATGATGACATCGCCACGCTCCAGCAGCGCCTGGGTCGCGGCGTGGCGCATCCGGTCGATCGCCTCGTTGATCTGCGCGTCCTTCTCGATATAGGTGTCGGTGCGCGGCACATAGGCTTCGGGCTGGTAATAGTCATAGTAGGAGACGAAGTATTCGACCGCGTTGTCGGGAAAAAACCCCTTCATCTCGCCATAAAGCTGGGCGGCGAGCGTCTTGTTCGGCGCGAGGATCAGGGCCGGGCGCTGCGCCGCCTCGATCACCTTGGCCATGGTGAAGGTCTTGCCCGAACCGGTGACGCCGAGCAGGACCTGATCGCGCTCGTCGGCCTCGATGCCGCGCACCAGATCGGCGATCGCCTGGGGCTGATCGCCGGCCGGCTGATAGTCGGAAACGACGCGCAGCGGCTTGAGCATGGGCCGCACCGGCTGCCGCTCGGGAATGAACAGGGGTGCCGGCGGCACGGCGAGCGAATGTGACATCGGCAGAACCGGCAATGCTTCCGTGGTTCAGGATTTCTTGTCGATCAGGGTTTTCATCTCGTCCATCGCCTCGGAGAACCGGTGGTTGAGCGTCTCGACCGCATCGTGATTCGCGCGCTGGATCAGATCGCCGAGATCGCGCATGTTGGCGACCGCGCTTTCATAGGCGTGCTTGAGCAGTTCCGCCTGTTTCGTGGCCCGGGCCTGCGGCGTATCGTGCGTGGACACGCCGCGCAACTGTTCGGTGAGGTCGGTCATCGTCTGCTGCATGATTTCCATGTGCCGCCGCGCGACCGCCTGCGCGCCTTCCAGCGCCACCCGGTTCGCCTCCGACAGGGCTTCCAGATTTTTCCGGTAGGCGCCGACCACGATCTCCATGTCCGGCATGGCCGGCAGTTTCATCGCGCCGAATGCCTTTGCGAAACCGGGATCGAGCTTCGGCGCCTTGTAGGCCGAACCGGCGGCCTCGGCCTTGCGGGATTCCGGAGCAGACGGTTTCGGCTTGCGGGTCTGTGCCATGTTCGGTTCCTCTCGCGTGATTCTGTCCGGCCCGATCGCCGCCGGCGCTACAGGTTAGTCCGATCGCCGTGGAAGCGCGAGACGATAATATCGGCCGGCGACGATCGTCATTCCGGCCGGACGGGATCTCCGGCATCGGGCTCGAACGGCGCATCGGATTCCATACCGACTTCCGGCTCCGTCATGGATTCGGGCATGGATTCCGGCGCGGCGGACGCCGCACGCCCGTGCAACTGGGCAACCGCGCGATCGGCCCGGGCCAGCGCCTTGTCGAGCGCCGCCATGGTCGCCGACAGATCCTCGCTCTCGTCGCGCAGCCAGGCGCGCAGCGTCCAGGCCCAGACCGCGAGGAGGCCCTTCCGGCGGATCTCGCCGCGCACCCCGCGCGCGGATACGCCGGCGCCTTCCAGCATCCAGCCCATCGCGTTCAGGTTGGCGCAGGACAGCCAGAGCGCCAGCCCGGGATCGAACGGCGCGTGGCGCATCAGCGCGATCACGCCGGCGCGATGCTGTTGCAGAAAGTCGATCCGCCGCATCAGGAGGTCGAACAGCCGGTCGCGCACCACGCCCTCGGTCATCGCACCGTCGAGCGCATGGGCATCGGCAAGGCGGCCGAACCGCGCGAGGATCGGGATGACACCACTGAAATGCCGGCGCGCCTCGGCCAGATCGAGCCCGCCATGCCGGGCGGCTGCGGCCACGGAAACCCGCCGCCATCCCTGCTGCCCGCCGAGATCGAAGGCGGCCTTGACCAGATCGCGTTCGAAAGATGTCTCGTTCATGAGACGAGATGTAGGATGGAGCGGCCCGCTTGCCAACCGGATCAGAGCCCGTTTCGAAACGGGCTCTCAGACCTTTTCGCTGAGCGCGATCGCCGCCTTGCAGCCGGTGCGGATCGCCGCCGAAAGCAGGCGGTAGAACGGCGCGAGTTCCGCCTCGTTGGCCAGCCCGATATCCCGATGCTCCAGTTCCTCGGCACGGAACCGCTCGATGGTCTCGCGCAATTCCGGCTCATCCTCGCCGAGCGCCGAGGACTGTCCGGCATAATGCGCGTCGATGGTTTCCTCGACCGCGACGGTGCAGGCCATCGCGGCGCGCGGGCCGAGCGCCGCCGTCATCGCGCCCAGGGCGAAGCCGGCAACCCGCCAGACCGGCAGCAGCGCGGTCGGCCGCACCCGCCGTTCGGCGATCAGCCCGGCAAACGTGTCGAGATGATGCTGCTCCTGCTCCTTCATGTGGCGCAGCGTGTCGCCATGGACGGAGTGACCGAGCACCGCGATCTGGCCGGCATAGATCTGCTTCGCACCGAATTCGCCGGCGTGATCGACCCGGATCATCCGCGCGATCGAAGCGCGCGGCGTGGCATCGCCCGGCAGACGCGATGGATCGTTGCTCTCGTTCGCCTCGCTCATGTCCAGCCCCTCCGGCGCCGTCGCAGGGTCGCGACTTTCCGGCTCCGCCTCAGATAGGTGAAAATCGCCACCACGAAGATCAAGGCGCAGATGAGGTCCATCGTCGCGAACGAGACCGGCAGCCATGGAATCAGATAGACCGGCGCATCGCACGATGCCGAGGGATGCAGCGGCAGGGAACCGAAAGACGGCGGCGGCGCGTTGCATTCCGGCAGCGGACTGGCCCACCAGTGCTGTTCCGCGCCGACATGGACGAAAGCAACCGCGACATCGCCGAGCATGACCAGGGCAGCGAGCCCGAGCAGCAGCCGCCCCGCGCGCGGCGGGACGATCGCCGCCAGAATCCCGAGCACGATCACGATCCGGTAGGGCCAGCGCTCGATATAGCAGAGCGGGCAGGGAACCAGATGAAGCACGAATTCCGAATAATAGGCGATGCCGAGCGCGATGGCCGCCGCGAGGGCGGCGATCAGCCCGGCCTGCCGGGACGAGACGAGCGCCATCACGATTCCGCCAGCGTCGCGGCCGCGTCCATCACCGCCTTCGCGTGACCCGGCACTTTCACGCCACGCCAGACCCGCGCGATCTGTCCCGCCTGGTCGATCAGAAAGGTCGACCGGTCGATTCCCATGTATTTCCGGCCGTACATCGATTTCTGGATCCACGCGCCATAGGCCTCGACGACCGCGCCCGGCTCGTCGGAGGCCAGCGGAAACCGGAGATCATATTTGGCGGCGAATTTTTCCAGCGCCGGCATTTTGTCCTTCGAGACGCCGATCACCTCGATTCCGGCCTTGCCGAATTGCGACAGCGCCTCCTGAAAGGCGCAGGCTTCTTTCGTGCAGCCCGAGGTGTCGGCCTTCGGATAGAAATAGAGCACGAAGGGTCTGCCCGCGAGGCCGGCAAGCGACACGCGCCGCCCGCCGGTCGCCGGCAGATCGAATGCCGGGGCACGATCGCCTTCGGTCACACTCATGGCTGAACTCCCTGTTCGTCGCGTTGCGGATCGCCGATATGGCGGAGGAATGCGCCGCGCACCAGTTCGGCCGCCGCCGTCACCCGGTCCGCGAGATCATCGAAATCGCGGGCGCCCGCTGCCTTCAGGATCGGGACCAGCGCCCCCGGCGCCGACTCCGGGCCGGGCCGGGCGATCCCGGTAATGCGCATCATGCCCAGAACCGTGCGGAACAGCCAGTCCGCGCCGATCAACTTTTCCGCCTCGTCCATCGCCAGAATTCCCGCATCGGCGAGGCCGGAAAGCACATCGCGCGTGCGTGGACGGAACAGGTCCGGCGCGGCAGGGCCGTGGATCAGTTGCAATGCCTCGGCGATGAAGCCGAGTTCCATGGTGCCCCCGACCCGATGCTTGATGTCGAACGGACCGTACGGTGCAGCGTCGCGGGCAAGCCTCGCGCGCATCGCGACGGTATCGCGCCGGATCGCCGCCGCCGGCACGGCGCGGCACAGGGCGGTGCGGATCTCCTCCTCCAGCACCGGCGCGAACCCGCGCGTCGCGGCCATCACCCGGGCGCGGGTCAGCGCGAGTCGCTCCCAGGTCCAGGCATCCTCGGCATGATAGCGGCGGAACGCGGCAAGCGAGACCGCGACCGGCCCCTTGTTGCCCGAGGGGCGCAGCCGCATGTCGACCTCGTAGATCGCGCCTTCCGCGCCGGCGGCGGTGATCGCGCCGACCAGCGCATGGGCGAGACGCAGGAAATACTGGCTCGCCGGCAGCCGCGCCGGCGGCGCATCCGCCGGATGATCGTAGATCAGCATCAGGTCGAGATCCGAACCCGCCAACATTTCCCCGGCGCCGACCTTGCCCAGCGCGACGATGCCGAACCGTCCGCCGCGCAGCCGGCCGTGCCGCTCCGCGAAATCCGCCATCACCTTCGGCAGCAGGATGCCGAGCGCGGCTTTCGCGAGATCGGCGCGCAGCCCTCCCGCCGCGTCGACATCGAGCCGCCCTTCCAGGGTCGCGACCGACAGATGAAATTCCTCGCGGCGGACGAACCGGCGCAGGGTCGAAAGGCTTTCCTCCAGATGGCCGGATTCCCGCAACAGGCGCCGCAGCGCTGGCCCCGGCCGGGTGAAATGCGCAACCGGTGCGAGCAGCGCATCCAGCGCGCCGGCATGGGCCGCCAGATGCTCGGCGAGCGGCGGCGACGCGCCGAGCACGGCCGCGAGCCGGCCGAGCAGAGCCGGGTTGTGCTGAAACAGCGACAGCAGGGAAATCCCGGCGCGCTGGCGTTCGAGCAGTTGATCGAACCGGCGGAACGCCAGATCCGGGTCCGGCTGGCGGGACAGGGCGTCGAACAGCGCCGGCAGGATCGCATCGAGCAGGTCGCGCGCCCGGGTCGGGCGCAGCGCCGGCAGGGCCCCGCCGCGCCAGGCCCGCAATCTCGCCGCGATATGCTGGATGTCCCTGAACCCGACCCCGGCAAGGCGGTCGCGGAACGCGGCCGGCACCGCGCCGCTGACGCCGACGGTCAGCGCCAGCTCGGCGCCCTCGTCGTCCTTCGAGGCGCCGCCATCGAAAAACGTGGCGAAATGGCCGTGAACCGTCTCGAACACCCGGTCCAGCCGCGCGGCGAATTCCTCCGGCTCCGCCTCGCCCATGAAGGTCGCGAAAGTGGCGAACCCCGCTTCGGTCTCCGGCAGGCTGTGGGTCTGCCGGTCGTCGACCATCTGCAGCCGGTGTTCGACCCGGCGCAGCAGCCGGTAGGCTTCGGCGAGATCGCGCGCACTCTCGCGCGGCAGATGTTTTGCTCCCGCCAGCGCGCGCAGCGCGGCGAGCGTGCCGGGGATGCGCAATTCGGGCTCGTGCCCGGCCCAGACCAGTTCGAGGGTCTGGACGATGAACTCGATCTCCCGGATTCCGCCCCGTCCGAGCTTCACGTCGCGACCGAGAATCACGCCGGGAACATTGCGCCGCCGCAGGTCGATCCGCCGCTTCATCTCGTGGATATCGGCGATCGCCGCGAAATCGAGATTGCGCCGCCAGATGAACGGACGGATCTGGTCGAGAAACGCGGCGCCGAACCCGAGGTCGCCGGCGACCGGCCGCGCCTTCGACAGCGCCGCCCGCTCCCAGGTCCGGCCATGGCTTTCGTAATAGGCGAGCGCCGCGCCGAGGCTGACCACCGGCGGAGTCGCCGCCGGATCGGGGCGCAGGCGCAGATCGACCCGGAACACCATGCCGTGGGCATCCCGCTCGGCCAGCATCGGCACCAGATCGCGCGCGAGCCGGACCATGGCGGCTTGCGCATCGTCCCGATACACGGGAGATGAGGAATCGAACAAAAGCACGAGGTCGATATCGCTGGAGTAATTCAGTTCCCCCGCGCCGAGCTTGCCCATGCCGAGCACGGCGAAGCAGGATTCCCGCTCCGGCCCGGCAGGATCGGGAAGCTCGATCGTGCCGTTCTCGTGCAGTGCGCGAAGCAGATGGCGGAGGGCTGTGGAAATGCTGACATCCGCGAGTTCGGACAGCGCGGCGGTGACCCGTTCCACCTCCCATGCACCGGACAGATCGGCAAGCGCGATGGCGAGCGCCGCGCGCCGCTTGGCGGTGCGCAACGCCCGCGCGGTCGCCGGGCGGGATGCCAGAGGATCGGTGCCGCGCAGTTCCGTCATGATTCGCGCGAACACCACATCCGCGCCGTCCTTTTGCACCGCGATCATGGTCTCCGGCTCGCGCAGCGCGAGACCCGCGAGATAGGGAGAATTGCCGCCGAGACAGGCGAGCGCCGCGCGCCCACCTCCACGCCCGTCTCCGCTTTTCGCGAAACGCGCTTCCGCCCGGCCGAGTTCGGAAAAAGCCTCGATCAGCCGGTCCGCGCCGGCAGGGTCGGCCGGGGCGGGAAACGCCGCCGCGCCGCCAATCTTCGGGCTGCCAAGCTTCGGAGAGACGATCTGGTTCATGCCACTCTGGTCCATGCCACTCTGGTCCATGCCACTCTGGTCCATGCCGGAGCAATCCTTCGATGAGGCGGCGGCTGCGTCAAGCCGGGCAGGTCGCCAGCCATGCCGGCCATCACGGCGCGCGACTGGTCGGCACCCTCGTCCTGGTGCTTCTGCTGCTGTTCGGCGCGGCCTCCTGGCGGCTCGCGCGCGGTCCGGTCGACCTGCCGCCGCTCGCATCCCGGATCGCTTCGGCAACCGCGCAGGCCCTGCCGGGCTCGACGGTGACGATCGGCCGGGCCGCACTCGCCTGGGAAGGATTTCACCATGGCGGCGCGCCGCTCGATCTCCGCCTGTCCGATATCGTGCTGAGCGGGCCGACCCGCGCGGTGGCGCTGAAAATCTCCAACCTCCGGGTCACCCTGTCTCCGCTCGCCCTGCTGCACGGCAAGATCGCGCCGGTCCGCATCGCCGCCAGCCATACCACGATCGCCCTGCGGCCGGACCGCGCCGGCGCGACGCCGATGCAACTGCGCGACGACCTGCTCGCCGCCCTCACCGAAAAAACCGGCGCGCAGGGCATCGACTTCACCGATCTTCGCAGCGTGCATATCGGCGGCGCGCGCCTGACCCTCGCCGCTCCGGCCGAACATCTCGACCTCGCGGCCGAGAACAGCCATTTCGACCTCATCCGTGTTGCCGACGGCACGCTCGCCGGCGCCGGCGGCGCGACCCTCCGGCACGGCACGGCAACCGCGCCGCTCGCAGTCGAGGTTCGCGCGGCGGACGGCGCCGGACGGCTTCGCCTTGCGCTCGGACCGGGCGATCCCGCTTCGCTCGAACCCGACAATGCGGACGCCGCCCGGTTCGACCTGCCGGTCACCCTGACCATCGTGAAGCCGCTCGGCACGGCGGCTTCCGCTGTCACGGCCACCATCGCGACCGGCCCCGGCACGGTCGCTTTCGGGCAGGGAAACGTGCCGGTCGCCCATGCCAGCTTCGCTGTAACTTTCGACGGAAGCCATCTCACCCTCACCGAGGGCCGGATCGCCCTCGCCCGGCACGCCAATTCGGCGCCGGTGATCGGCCTTACCGGCCGGATCGCCCTGGCCCCGCCTTTCGCCGGAAGCCTGCACGCAACGGTGGACAAGGTCGCCGCCGCCGCCCTGCCCGCCTTCTGGCCGCCGGCGCTTGCGCATAACGCCCGCGCCTACGTCGTCAAACACATCCCCGCCGGCACCGGCTCGGATGGCGATTTCACCGCGCATTTTCACCTCGGCGCCAACCCCGATCTCGGCAGCCTCACCGGACATTTCGCCGCCTCGGGCGTCACGCTCGACTGGATTCCCGGCGCGCCGCCGCTCACCGACCTCGGCGGCGTCATGACCTTTCCGGACAAGGACACGCTGGTCGCCACCGGCGTCTCCGGCAAACTCGGCGGTGTCACCTTGCACGGCGGAATGCGGATCACCGGGCTGAACCATCACGACCAGACCGCCGACATCACGGCGAAACTCGACAGCCCGGTCGCCGCCATCCCGCCTTTGCTCGACGCGCCGCCGCTTCGCCTCTCCCGCCAGGGCATCGACCTGACCGGCGCCACCGGACAGGCAACCGGCACGATCCACGCGACTGTTCCGCTCATCAAGAACCTGACCCTGAACGATGTCGGTCTCACCGCCGACGCGCATTTCACCGCGCTGCACATGCCCCTGCCGGTGGCCCGCCTCGCGCTCGACGACGGCGCCGCATCGCTCACCGCGAGCCTGAAACATCTCGCCTTCCGCGGCAGCGGACTTCTCGCCGGACAGGAGACGCATTTCTCCGCCGCGATGGCCCTGCCGGACGGGAAATTCAAGCTGAACGCCACGACCCTGGCCGGCCCGGACCTGTTCGCCGCACTCGGCCAATCCCCGAACGACCGGGCATCGAAATTCTGGCGGAACGGCACGGCGCCGCTCACCATCGCCTACGATGTCGCCGCCGGCCATGGCACGCTCGACCTGTCGGCCGATCTCACTCCGGCGGATCTGGCCCTGCCGATGCTCGGCTGGGCGAAACCGGCGGGCGAACCGGGCCGTGCCACCATCCGCGTCGGGCTCGACCAGGGCAAACCGACCCGGCTCGACACGATGGCGATCGACGCCCCCGGCCTCACTCTGGATGGAACATGGCAGGGCGATCACATGAGGATCGGCGCCGCCCGGATCGGCGACACCGTGGCAACCGGCCGCCTGACCCCGCCGCGCGCACAAGGCCAGCCCTGGCTCGTCGCCCTGACCGGACCGTTGCTCGATCTCTCCGCCGTTCTCCGCCACGTCCGCGCCAGCGAGACGGCGCCGGCACAGCCACGACCGCCGAATCCGGCCCCTGCGAAAACCCCGCCGTCCGGCCTGTCCCTTCGCCTGACTGCCGCCTTCGACGCGCTGCGCCTGCACGCCGCACCCTCGCCGCCTCTCGGACCAGTGCATATCGCCGCTGTCACCAACGCCGGTGAACTGGCCAGCCTCACCGCGACCGCCCGGACCGGACCGAAAACCGATGCCCGACTGACCGTCGCCGATACCAACGGCACGACCCGAATTTCACTTGTCAGCGGTAACGCCGGCGCCCTGCTCGCGGCAACCGGGGCCACCGCCGACATCGCCAACGGCACACTCGATCTCACCGCGACCGACACCGGCGGAACGACCGGAGGCCGCATGACGCTGGACGATTTTCGCCTCCGCCATGCGCCGGTGATGGCGAAGGTGTTGCAGGGTCTCACTCTTTACGGCGTGCCGGCGGCAACCTCCGGCCCAGGCCTCGCCTTCACCCGCCTGATCGCGCCGTTCAGCCTCGCGGGTTCGGTCGTCACCCTGCACGGCGTCAGGGCGTATTCGCCCTCGCTCGGCTTCACCGCCACCGGCTCGATCGACCTCGCGCACCAAAGCTACGACCTCGGCGGAACCATCGTCCCCGCCTACGCGCTCAACACCCTGCCCGGTCGAATCCCGATCATCGGCAGACTGTTCAGCCCGGAAAAGGGCAGCGGACTGTTCGCCGCGCGGTTTACGGTTACCGGCCCGCTCGCCTCGCCGCACGTCATGGTGAACCCGCTTTCCGCCATCGCACCCGGCTTCCTGCGCGACATTTTCGGCTTCGGACCGCCGGAAAAACCGCCATCGCACCCGGTTTCGCGTCAACCATGACGTTAAGGTCATAATATATACGCAATGGTTGACTTGCGATGACGCCGCCGATAGACCATCCACCGATCACCCGTCCGAAACAGAAGCGCATGGTGAACCGATGAAGCTGCTCGTTCCTGTCAAACGCGTCGTCGATTTCAACGTCAAAGTCCGGGTCAGGTCCGACGGCACCGGCGTCGAGACCGCCGGCGTGAAAATGTCGATGAACCCGTTCGACGAAATCGCCGTCGAGGAAGCCGTGCGGCTGAAGGAAAAGGGCATCGCGACCGAGATCGTCGCGGTGTCGATGGGCGTTGCCGCCTGTCAGGAAACCATCCGTACCGCGCTCGCGATGGGCGCCGATCGCGGCATCCTGGTCGAAACCGATGCCGAATTGCAGCCGCTCGCGGTCGCCAAGTTGCTGAAGGCGCTGGTCGAGCGCGAACAGCCCGGCCTCGTTATTTTGGGCAAGCAGGCGATCGACGACGACATGAACGCAACCGGCCAGATGCTCGCCGCCCTGCTCGGCTGGCCGCAGGGCACCTTCGCGAGCAAGCTCGTCCTCGAAGGCGACAAGGCGACCGTCACCCGCGAGGTCGATGGCGGGCTGGAGACCATCGCCATCGGCCTGCCGGCGGTGATCACCGCCGACCTTCGCCTGAACGAGCCGCGCTACGCCTCGCTGCCGAACATCATGAAGGCGCGCAAGAAACCGATCGAGACGATCAAGCCGGCCGATCTCGGGGTCGATCCGACACCGCGCCTCACTTTGGTCAGCGTTGCCGAGCCGGCGAAGCGCAAGGCCGGAATCAAGGTCAGGTCGGTTCAGGAACTCGTCGAAAAACTCCGCAACGAAGCCAAGGTGATCTGATCATGGCACAGGTTCTGGTTCTGCTCGATCACGACGGCAAGTCCATCAAGCAGCCGGCGCGCAGCGCGATCGCCGCCGCCGCGAAACTC
>DASVGZ010000400.1:0-2434 GCA_036379275.1 Acidiphilium sp.
ATCCGGTGCGGCGAAGCGAGATCGGCGTCGATTTCCGAAAGCGCGGAGGCCTGGGCCGGGGTGGGCGAAAACCCGAACCGGGCGAGCGCGGCCGCCCGCAATGCACCGTTCCCGGTGAAGGCACGGCCGGGGCGCTTGCGCCGGCGCGCGCGGATCAGGGCGAAGGCGAGCTGGCGTGCGAGCAGTTCATCGCAGGCGAGGCGGCGCGCCGGGGCATCGTCCGGGATCGCGGCGGTCGGTGCGTGCAGCGCGTGCAGGGCATCGCCGAAGCCGGGCCAATGGCGACGACGCAGGACCGACGGGTTTTGCCATTCCGGCAGAGCCGGTAAACGGGTCAGCGCACCTGCCATCGCGCGGGCAACCACGCTCGGGTAGAGCCCGGCGGTCAGCGGCCAGACCGGCTCGATCGTCGGCAGCGAGGCTTCCCGGTCGGCGGGAACAACATGATCGGGGTGGGCGAGGCTCGGACGCCCGGCATAGCGGTCGACCCGGCCGGAAATCATCAGTTTCGCACCGACCGGAAAGCGGGCGAGGCTTGCCGCGTGGAACAGAACCACCTCGCCGAAGCCGCTGGCGTCGCGGATCACCACCCGGTGCGGTTGGTTTTTGCGGGCGGGTGTCTCGTGGCCGGTCACCTCGACGCTGAAGGTGCCGATGCCGCCCGGCTTCGCATCGTGGAGCAGGGACCGTTCGCGCCGGTCGATGTAATGATCGGGCAGGTGGAACAGAAGGTCGCGGATCGTCTCGCCGCTCACCGCGCGGGCGAGCAAGGTGGCGAGCCTGGGCCCGATGCCGGGCAGGCTCGTCAAAGGCGCGTGAAGCGAATCGAGAGGGTCGGTGGCCACGGGCTGACAGTGGCGCGCCGGCGCTCTATATCGCAACCCATCATGGATGCTGACTCGAACGACGCGCTTTCGCTCCGCCGCCGCCGGCTGCTGTATCGGGCCACGCATCGGGGAACTTACGAGAACGACCTCATGATCGGCGGCTTCGCCCTGCGCCATATCGCTTCGATGGACGAGGCGAGGCTGGATGCGTTCGAGGCGGCGATGGAATACCCGGACACTGAACTGGCCGACTGGCTGACCGGGCGGTTGCCGATCCCCGCTCATGCGGATTCGCCGATGCTGCGCGAGATCCGGGATCAGGCCGCCGAAATTGCGCAGGGCAAGCAGGGACGATGAGTGTGCTGACCGTCTACGGCGCGCCGGAAGGCTTCGACGCCGATCTGATCGCCCGACGCGCTGCCGAGGCCGGCACGGTTCTGCATATCGCGCGCGATGATGCGCGGTTGGCGCGGCTCGCCGATGCGCTCGGGTTTTTCGCGCCCGACGCCGAGGTTGTGAAATTCCCGGCCTGGGACTGTCTGCCCTATGACCGGGTGTCGCCGAATCCGGCGATCATGGCCGAGCGGGTCGCCGCTCTGGCGCGGCTGCTGGAGCCGGCCGGCCGGCCGCGCATTGTCCTGACCACGGTGAACGCGGCGGTGCAGCGCACCCCGCCGCGCGCGCAGTTCAGGGAGTCGAGCCTCGCGATCGCACCAGGCGGGACGATTGCGCCGGAGGCATTGGCGAGGTTCCTCGAAGCCCATGGCTATCACCGGGTCGGCACCGTGATGGAGCCGGGCGATTTCGCGATCCGGGGCGGGATCGTCGATGTCTGGCCCTCGGGCGAGATGGCGCCGACCCGGATGGACCTGTTCGGCGACCAGGTGGAGAGCCTGCGCCAGTTCGATCCCGGCACCCAGCGCAGCGGCGCGGCGGTTGCCTCGCTGGTGTTCCGTCCGGCCTCGGAAATTCCGTTCGACCCGGATTCGGTTAGCCGGTTCCGTTCCGGCTTCCGCGAGATGTTCGGTGCCGATTCGGTGCGCGATCCGCTTTACGAGGCGGTGTCCGACAACCGGCGCCAACCGGGCATGGAGCATTACGCGCCGCTGTTCTGCGCGGCGATGGAGACGATTTTCGACTACGTGCAGGATGCGGCGGTCAGCCTCGATCATCAGGCAGAGGATGCGGCGAGGTCGCGGTTCGAGATGATCGCCGACCATTACGAGGCGCGAAAGATGCCGCCGCGCTCCGGTGATCTGCCATACCGGCCGATCCGCCCCGAGCTGCTCTATCTGGACCGGACCAGTTTTCCCGCGATCCTTGCGCAGCGTCAGGCCACCGGCTTTTCGCCGTTCGGCAAACCGGACGGCGCGGAAGGTATCGAGGCCGGCGGGCGGCCGGGTGCGATTCTCGCGCAGGGGCCCGCCGGCGCTTCGGTGTTCGAGGAGTTCCGCCTGCTCGCCGCGCGCTGGCGCGAGACCGGGCGGAAGGTCGTACTCGCGGCATGGAGCGCGGGGTCGCGGGACCGGCTGGCGGCGCTGCTGCGCGACCACGGGATGCGCTCGATCCCCATCGACCATGCCGGCGAGGCGCGGATCGCCCGGGGC
>DASVGZ010000401.1:0-2734 GCA_036379275.1 Acidiphilium sp.
CCCGATCTGCGGAAAATCGAACTGGCGTTCGGCATAGGATTTCGAACGGCCGAACAGCGAGACCACTTGCGGCAAGCCGGCGGCGAACAGCGTCACCGGCAATTTCTCCTGCGCCGCGCGATGCACCGCCATGATCAGCGCGCTGAGTTCTGTGGTCGAGCAGTACTGAATCTCGTCGATGAACAGGCCGATGGCCCGATGCCGCGCAGTTGCCGCGCGACCCAGCTCGGCGAACAGCGCCGGCAAATCGGCTTCAAGGTCGCCGCTGTCGGCAACGCCAGGCTCGGGGTCGATATCCATGCCCAGTTCGACATCGTTGATTTTGAGCCGAAGTGCGCCCACGAATCCGCGAAGCACCCGCAATGCCCGTTTGACCTGGGTGTTGATCTGTTCGGCCCGGTCGAATTCCAGAAGAACCCGGCGCAACTGCGGCACCAGCAGCGCGGCCAGCGGCTTTGCCTCATGCGCCTCGACCGGGCAGGTCGCATAGCCGATCTGGTCTGCCTGCAACCGGATTTCGTTCAGCAATACTGTCTTGCCGACGCCGCGAAGCCCGACGAGGACAAGGCTTTTTTCGGATCGACCAGCCTTGATCCGCTCAAGTGCGATACCGGCGCGCGAGAGCAGATCCGATCGTCCGCTCAATTCTGGCGGAGGTGTGCCGGCGCCGGGCGCGAAAGGGTTGCGAACAGGGTCCATCGGGTGATTTATAAGCAGTTTATTCGTTTATACAGAATTTTTCGTATAAATCGATAAACTGCTTATACTTGTGCTTCCATCATCGCGGTGAACCGGCGGAACAGGTGGTTCGCATCCGACGGGCCGGGGCTTGCTTCAGGGTGATACTGCACCGAAAAACATTTTTTCGCGGGACACGCGATGCCTTCGTTCGAGCCGTCGAACAGGCTCTTGTGGGTGACGACGACGCCTTCGGGCAGCGAGTCGTTATCGACCGCGAAGCCGTGGTTCTGGCTGGTGATCTCGACCCGGCCGGTGGCGAGTTCCTGGACCGGCTGGTTGGCGCCGCGATGGCCGCGCGAAAGCTTGTAAGTCCGTCCGCCCAGCGTATGGGCGAGCAGTTGATGGCCGAGACAGATGCCGAAGATCGGCACGCCGGCCCCGATGACGCCACGGATCGCCGGCACCGCATATTCGGCGGTCGCCGCCGGGTCGCCCGGGCCGTTCGACAGGAACACGCCATCGGGTTTGTGGCGCAGAATGTCCTCGGCGGTCGAGGTTCCCGGCACCACGATCACCCGGCAACCGGCGCTGGCGAGATTGCGGAGGATGTTCCGCTTCGCCCCGTAATCGACTGCGACGACGGTAAATTTCGGCGCATCCTGATGGCCGAACCCGTAGCCGGCGGCCCACAGGGTTTCGGTCCATTCGTAGCTCTGGGTGCAGGAAACCTCGCGGGCGAGGTCCATGCCTTCCAGCCCCGGCCAGGCGGCGGCCCGGGCGACCAGCGCGTCGATGTCGAATCTGCCGTCTTCGGGACAGGCGATCAGCGCATTGGGCGGGCCATCGTCGCGGATCGAACGGGTGAGGGCGCGGGTATCGACTCCGGCGATGCCCTGAAGTCCCATCCGCCGGCACCAGCGGTCGAGCCCCTCGGTCGCTCGCCAGTTGGATGGGAGCGAAATGTCGCGGTTGATCACCAGGCCGCGGGCGAAGCTCGTCGATGCCTCGATATCCTCGGGGTTCGCACCTACATTGCCGATATGCGGGAAGGTGAAGGTAATGATCTGGCCGGCGAAGGACGGGTCGGTCAGGGTCTCCTGATAGCCGGTCATGCCGGTGGAGAAGCACAGCTCCGCAGGCTTGCCTTCGCCGGTCGCGCCAAAGCCGCGCCCCCAGAAAACCCTGCCGTTACCCAGAATGAGGGCAGCGGTGGCGCCGTCCGGTTTTGCCGCTTCCGATGGCGAGGCGGTACCGCCGGGCAGGTCGGCAAGCGTGAGTCCGGTCGCGGCGAGAACGGCGGGCCAGTGGCGGGACGGAATCGCGCCGGCGCTGCGCCATTTGCGAACCGCTTCGGTGGAAACCGTGGTAAGTTTCGCGGCGGCCTCGGGGCCACCCAGACGGTCGATCAGATCGGCAATGGTCATTGGCATGAGGGTGAGGTATAGCGGAAATTAAATCCGGTTTCAACGAGAATGACGTATGCCGGAAATAATTTCCGGCATACGTGGATTGTGCCCGGATCGGGGATGTATGGAGCCGCGATCGCGGCTGCGGCTGAAGGAGAGTATGAGCGGAATGTTGCGAAACCGGATTCAGGACGATCTCAAATCGGCGATGCGCGCCCGTGAGGCGCTGCGTGTCTCGACCCTGCGCATGGTGATCGCGCGGCTCAAGGATATCGACATCGCGGCGCGCCCCAAGGGGATTGATGCTGTGGGCGAGGCCGAGATCGTCGCGATGCTGCGCGGAATGGTGAAATCGCGCCGCGAATCCGAGGCGCAGTATCGTCAGGGCAACCGTCCGGATCTCGCCGACAAGGAAGCCGGGGAAGTCGCCATCATCGAAACCTATCTGCCGCGGACGCTCGGGGGGGCTGAACTGGACGCCGCGATCAGTGCCGCGATCGCCGAAACCGGCGCCGCCACTCCGAAAGACATGGGCAAGGTGATCGCAGCATTGAAGGCGGCGCACGGGCCGGCGCTCGACATGGCGGCGGCTTCGAGCGCCGTGAAGGCAAAACTGTCCAACACATGAGCCTGCCGGCCAATTTTCT
>DASVGZ010000402.1:0-3292 GCA_036379275.1 Acidiphilium sp.
CGATGCCCAGGATCGGCGATGGCGCGCTGGTGTTTCCCGCCAGCCGGGGCGACGGGCCGATGACCGGCTTCAAGAAGTTCTTCCGCCGCATCGTCGCCATGGGCGGCCTGCCGAAAGATGTGACCCCGCATGTGCTGCGCCATTCCTTTGCAAGTCTGGCCGCTGATCTTGGCTATTCCGAGCCCACCATCGGGGCGTTGATCGGCCACAAGGGAACCACCATTACCAGCCGGTATGTGCATTCCGCTGATGCGGTGCTGCTGGCGGCGGCCGATGCCGTGGCCGAGCGCACGTCAGAACTGATGAGCGAACCAAAGTCCGGCGGAGAGGTGGTATCGTTCAGGGCTGCAACACCGTGACAGGGAAGCCAACAAGCACTCGACTCCCGCGAAACCTCGCCGCGAAGCGCGACAAAGCCAGACGAGTCACCTCGGGGGCACCAGACGCGGATACCGGCCTGCCGTCTGCCGAACGCCTCGCGTTGCTCGACGCCAGCGCCGCCCTTCGCGCAAAAATAGCTATGGATGATGTTAAATTATTTGAACGAACCAGCAACACGTTCTACCTTTTCCGGGCGTTTCTTCGATGGCCAGCCTTTCTTCCGCTTCCGCCCTTGATGCACCGGACGCTGACCACGATGGCCGCCGGCATTATCGAAGCGGCACGTGCGGCGAAACCAGCCAAATACGGCCGGGGATATGCGACGGACCAATTCGCCAAGCAGGTTGCCAAAGCGATGGGGCTTACGGGGCACCCAGGTGGTCGTTCGGCACTCGCAACCTATCGCCGCGACATTCTTGCCTGGCGCGCTGCACTGGGGTTTGCATTTGAGAATCACAGACTCAAGCAGGCGAACATCTCGAAGCACGTGGCGATCGCGCGGGTAGAGAATAAGCTCAAGCGAAAGCGTAGGACCACCGAGCGCCTGATTCAGAGAGGAAAGACTCTTCTCTAGCCTGCATCTCACGCGAATCGTCGAAAGCTGCGCTCAGCTTTTGTCGTGAATACTGCTGCGACACCTCGCAAACCGGTAGTATCTTCTACTCGCATCATCATAATGTGTCGCATCGTAACAACGTGAGCGATGTAATATCATGCGCGACCCAGTCTGTTTTCTAACGCGCGCCCAGGCGGCCGCTGTGCTGACGGAGGCAGGATTCCCGACCTCGCCGCGCACGCTTGCAACCAAGGCATCACGCGGCGGCGGCCCGCCGTTTCGAAGATGGGGCAGCCGCCCCCTTTACGAGCGGAGTCTTCTCATCGCATGGGCTCAAGGACGGCTTGGCCCTACGCTGAGTTCGACATCGGAAGGCGATTCCGGCGAGTTCGGGGCATCATGATCACCGCCTTGGCGGAACTCGCCGAGTTTGCGACACTGTTCGGCCTTCACCGAACTGGTCGCGAATGGCGCGGAGCCTGCCCGGCGTGCGGTTACGGCAATAGCGCATTCGTTTTGACCTCTGGCAGGCGCGGGCTGATCGGTTGGTGCGTATCGTGTCAGAACCGTGATGCCATTCGCGCTGCGCTGGAAGCCGCTACGGGTGGCTCGATTTGTGTCCGGGACGTTGAAACTGTCCGAAGCTGCGAAAGCCCCGGCGCTCGCCGGAATGCCACGGAACGCGCCATCGCATTGTGGAATGGGAGCGAGCCGGTGACGCCGGACGATCCCGCTGGCCGATACCTCGCACGCCGGTATCTTGGCTTCGCGGTCTGCAACCCCGCGCTCCGCTACCGACGCGACGTGCCGCATCCTTCCGGCTCACGCTGGCCCGCGATGCTTTGTCGGATCGACAACGCCGCCGGCGAGATGGTCGCGGTGCAGCGGGTATTCCTGACGCTCGACGGCCACAAGGCGAAGCTCGACCCGGTGAAGGCCGCAAAGGGGCCAGTCTGGACCGCCGCAATCCGGTTCGGCACCGGCCCGGAAATCGTCATCGCCGAGGGGCCTGAAACCGCAATCGCCGCCGGCATCGTTCTGGGCCTGCCGGCATGGTCAGCGATATCCGCTGGCAATCTGGCACGGGGTCTGACCCTGCCGGTGGACGTGCAGGGGGTGGTTATCGCCGCCGACAATGATGCGCCCGGCATCGATGCCGCCGAACGCGCCGCACGACGCTGGCAGACCGAAGGGCGGCAGGTCCGCGTCGTGAAGCCAGACGAACCCGGAAGCGACTTCGCGAACCTGCTGGCGCGGCGCGCGGGAGCACCGGCATGAACAAGATCACACGTCGCGCCCTGCGAGATGCCGAGGCGCTTTCCGGCGGAATTTTTACAAGGGCTGCGCCAAGCGAGCGCAAGTCTGGTATCGCTGCAACGGAACGTTTTGCTAACGAAATGTTTGGCAAGATCGGTCTCGACCCTGCCGCCACGCCGCCCATGCAGGAAACTGCTAATACCGGTTTCAGCGAACACGTGCCGCCGCCAGAGACTTCGGAACAGGCAATCGCCCGGCTCGCGAAGCTGCCTGCCGTCAAGTACGACCAATGCCGGGAGAACGAGGCGCAAACCCTGGGTATCCGGGTCTCGACGCTTGATGCCGAGGTAGCGAAGGCACGCGGGGACGGCAAAGAGCCAACCCATGGCCGCCGCATGGGTTTCAAAACCCATGAACCGCACCCCGACCCGGTGGCGCTGGGCGAGGTGCTGAACGACCTGACCGAGACAATCGACCGACATATCGTGCTCGCCACGGCGACGCGCGATGTAGTCGCACTCTGGATCGCTCATACCTGGGTCTACCGACAATTTGAGCATACCCCGCGTCTGGCGATTACCAGCCCGGAAAAGCGGTGCGGCAAGTCCACACTGCTGGAGCTTCTGCGCTGCATCTGCCTGGCACCCGCCAAGGCAGACAATTTGAGCGCATCGAGCGTGTTCCGAACCGTCGAAGCCCTCGCTCCCCTGACACTGCTGATCGATGAGGCGGATTCGCACCTCAAAGACAACGAGGAGCTACGCGGCGTGCTCAATTCCGGGTTCGAGGCATCGGGCAATGTCATCCGGGTGACAGAGATGAACGGCGAGCACGTGCCGGTGCAGTTTGCCACCTTTGCCCCGGTTGCCCTCGCCGCCATCGGCAAGCTTCCCGAAACCATCGAGGATCGGAGCGTTCCGATCCGGTTGGAGCGCAAGACGGCGGATCAGCCAGTGACGAAATTCCGGGACGCCGGGGCGAGGCCGCATATCGCGCTGATCGGGCGCAAGCTGGCTCGATGGGCAGGCGATGACGCGGCGAGGCTTGACCAGTCTCCGGCCATCCCTGCCGCCCTGAACGACCGGGAAGGCGATCTAT
>DASVGZ010000403.1:0-8525 GCA_036379275.1 Acidiphilium sp.
CGATCCGGCATCGATTGCCTTCTGCGAGGAGGTCGGGCTCGACTACGTTTCATGCAGCCCGTACCGTGTGCCGGTCGCGCGTCTCGCTGCCGCCCAGGCAACGATTGGCGCGGCCGGAGACAGGACGGCCTAACCGTCCAGCAGCGCGTGCGGCGCTCCCTCGATATCCAGCGTCGCACGCACGGCCGGCCGGGAGCCCGCAAGCTCGAAGAAGCGCATCAGGTTTGGCCACTGCGCGGGATCGAGAGCAAGCCGCCCTGCCCATGTCAGCATGGTGAACAGATAGGCGTCCGGTGCCGTGAACCTGTCACCGCTGATAAAAGGCTGATTTCCGAGTTTCCGGTTGATGTAATCCAGCCGTGGAGCGACCCGGATACGGGTTTGCGCCTGTCCCTCTCTCGTTTTCGACAAGAAATTCGCAGCCACTCCACCGTGCCGTTCAGGCGTGATGAAGTTCTTGTGCAATTCGGTCGCGATAAAATTCAGCCACTCCAGCGCGTGATAGCGCTCGCGTGTACCGACTGGCGGCAGCAATTCCCGTTCCGGTGCCCGGTCGGCGATGAATTGCAGAATCACCGCGCATTCGGACAAAATATCGCCGTCGTCGAGTTGCAGGGCCGGGACACAGGCTTTGGGGTTGATCGCGCGGTAATCGCCGCCGGCCCAGCGATGCGTGGCAAGATCGACCCGTTCCAGGGCGAAGGGAAGTCCGGCTTCCCGAAGCAGGATGTGCGGAGCCTGCGAACTGGCTCCTGCGGCGTGGAAAAGAATCATGACGATTTCCGTTGCTGTTTCACCGAAAATCTACGATTTCGCCCGGTGTGCGGAAACACGTGATATCGAGAGCGATACGTGCGAAATTGCACACATGTTCGACTGGCAGGATCTCCATTGCTTTCTGGCTGTAGCGCGTCTCGGCTCGATGACGGCCGCGGCGACTGAACTCGGCGTCGATCATGCGACGGTCGGGCGGCGGATTGCCCGGCTGGAATCCATGATCGGCGTGAAGTTGCTTGTCCGCCTGCCCCGATCGACCCGGCTGACCGAAGAGGGGACTGCTTTCGTCAGGACGGCGGGCACGATGGAAGAAGGGGCGGAAGCGGCGATTCGATCCTTGCGTGGGCAATCCGGCACCATTGCGGGAACGGTGACGGTCAGTGCTCTGCCCGTTCTCGCTGCTTTCGTCATCGCACCGGGCCTGCCCGGTCTCATACGCGGGCATCCCGCGATTCGCGTGGTTCTGTCGGCGACTTCGACCATCGCCTCGCTTGAACGGGGCGAGGCCGACATTGCCATCGGTTTCGTGCGTCCGAAGCTTCCGGGCCGGGTGGTTCGGCGTATCGGAGATCTGGAATTCGGCCTTTATGGCCTCCCGGCTTTCGCGGATCGGCCGTCGGAAAGCTGGCCTCTCATCGGCTTCGAGACCTCGCTCGGCGACATTCTTCAGCAGCGATGGCTGGATTCCCTTGCCTCGGGGCGGTCTTTCATCCTCCGATCCAACGATGTGGCCACGCAGATGCAGGCAACCCGGGCGGGTGTCGGCGTTGCTTTGTTGCCCCGATTTCTGGGCGAGGCGGATTCCGTGCTGGCTCGCCTCGAAACCCGGCTCGACCCGCCGGTCCGTCCACTATGGATGTCGGTTCATGCGGACGTGCGGCGATCCGCGGTTGTCCGCGCGGTCATGGATCATCTCGCAAATATTCTCGGCGGCATCGGGGGAGGCTGATCGCGGAAGCTCAGCTCGGATCAGGGCTTTCGTTGCCGATGCTTCGAAACGCCCTTGCCGGCCCCGTCGAGAATCGCCTTCACTGTTGCGTTGAACGCCTCGCGCGTGTTCTCGCGCGCGATCCGGCGCAAGGCTGCGTCGCGCATGGCCTGCCAGGCCGCTTCATTGCGATAGAGGCGGGCGATTTTCGCGGCGAAGCCTGTTGCATCGTCGGTCGCGGCACCGGCAATCTCGCGTTCCTCGTCCCAGCCAAGCTGGCCGATCAGGAGATCGGTCGCCACACAGGGCAGGCCGAACGAGGCGGTTTCATAAACCTTGTAGGGCGTGCCCGCGGCGAATCGGGTGGGCGCGATAAAAAGTCGGTGACTGTCATAGGCCGGCCGGATGTCATCGACGCTGCCCCTGATCTCGATGTGAGGATTGTCGTCGAATTCCGAAAGGTCGATGTCGGGCGCGGTATAGCCGATGAAGGTCAGCTTCGGCGGCTCGTCCATCAGGCGGATCAGTTCGGGCAGGATCGCATTCCGGTACCATCGCAGGGAATCGAGATTCGGGCTGTCGGTCTGGTGAATACTCGCGATGAACAGAAGGCCGCCGCGTGCGGTGAAGTCGCGCGGTGTCGGATCGGGATCGCGAATCGTGCCGAGAACCGAAACCCGCCTGAGTCCGAGCTGGCGCAGCATTGCGGCTTCCGTCTCGTTGACCGCGGTGACATGCCGGCAGACCGCTGCATTGCGGAACTCGCGTTTCAGCGCGGCAGGGAAATCGAAATCGCCCGGGTTGGGCCTGATCGCGGCGGCGGCCGCATCGCGCGCTGCGGCGATCGCCTCGGTGTCGAGGATGAATGGTATGTGCGTGGGATTGAACCCGGATTCACGAAAAATCGGCAGGGTGCGGTCAAGATTATGGGTTCGGGAAATCCAGACCGCATCGTAGAAGCCGCGCCTTTCGGCGAGCAGGTCGGGCAGGGACAGAATCGTGCGATCGTAGAGGATCTCGGCCGTGTCGGGCAGATCGCCGAACAGGCTCATGATGTCGTGGCGCGCGCCATTAACCGGCAACACGGAAATCCGCCAGCCGGCGTCAGCGATCGCGCGCACCGAGTCGTTGGCCCTGACGAAACCGGAACCGAGGCGGCGCACCGGCACGGTGTCTTCCAGAAACAGGATGCGTTTACCTTCACCGTCTCGCGCACGGGCATGGATGACTCCGGTCGCCGAAGATCGCGGCCTGGTTTCAAGAAATCCGGCGTGCTTGCGCTTGAAGACCTCGCGTCCCTGACGCATCAGGATCATCGACACGTCGGTATGGGCGGCGCTGCCGAATTCGAGATGATGAATGACGACATCGGGATCGTAGACGATTCGATATCCAGCCTCGATCATCCGCACACAGAGATCGACCTCCTCGTAATAGGCGGGGCTGAACGCCTCGTCGAAACCGCCGAACCGTTTTACGAGGTCGCTGCGGCACAGCAGAAATACGCCGGAGCAGTAATCGACATCGCGCACGAAATTCGCTTCCGGCGCCAGCGGCGCCGAGTCGCGCAGATAGCCGGTGGTCATGCCGTCTTGCCAGATGATCGAGCCGGCTTCCTGCAACCGCCCGTGACTGCGGATGATCTTGCCGCCGACTGCCCCGATCGTGGCATCGCTGTTGAGCCGGGCAAGTGCCGTCGCGATCGCGCCGTGGCCGAGTTCGACATCGTTGTTGAGGTAGAGCAGCGCCGGCGCGGTGACATGGCCCAGCGCCAGGTTGCACGCCTTGAGAAAGCCGGGATTGTCCCGCGAATGGACGATCGTGGCGCCGGCAACGTAGCTGTCGATCCGTCTGGTATCGTCGGTCGAGGCGTTGTCGATCAGGATGAGTTCGGTATCACCCGCGAAATTGTCCCGCAGCGATGCGAGAGCCTGCATGGTCAGCTCAAACTTGTTGAACAGAACCATCACCACGGCGAACGTCGGCTTGTTTCGCGGAGCGAAATCGAGCCGCATCCGGGCGAACAGGGCCAACTGGTTGCGCGCCTTCAGTTCGAACAACTGTTTCGCGGCGGGTTCGGCGATATCCGGCACCCGCTCGGGCGGGCAATGGACCAGATTGTCCCTGAGTCCGATCGTGCGCAGATGGGCGAAGGCGTCGCGCACCCGCCCGGCATTGAGGTCGTCGCGCACGCGCGGGTTCATGTCGCGATAGTAGAGAAGGTCGATGTCGCCGCGCGGCCGGCGCAGCTCGTAGACGCCGTATTGAACGAAATGCCAGTACCCGGCTTCGAAATTTCCGGCGTCCAGTGTTGCGCCGATATCGGGATAGGCGGTGCGGTAATGGATTTCGGAAAATTCCGGAACCGGGTCGAGGCCGCTTGCCGCGCCCACCGTTATGTAATGGTGAAGCGCGTTGCGCGCCGCGCCGGATGCGATCGCCTCGTGCACACTCTCATGGGTCGCGACGTACCAGTCCGGTGCGAAATAGGGCGAGGTCGGCAGTTCTTGTCCGTCGCGGTCGAGCGTGTGGAGATAATGAACATAGGGGCCGATCCGATCGATCTCTTCCGGCGCGATACCGGCCGCGATCGCATGGGCACGATAGAATTGCGGATCGAACAGGAGATGACAGAGACGCGCCTCGTACTGGCCCGATTTCAACCAGTGGTCGTAGCGACCATAGCAGCGGTGCCGGTCGAGATTGTCGAGGGTCATATCCGCGTAGAGCCGGCCATAGAGCGCATCGTCGAACAGCCAGTGCGGCGAGAGTCCGCGATGGCCATGTCGGCAGAAATGGTCGAAACCCGACCGATAATCGCCGACCTGAACCAGAGCCGCGATATCCGGATTCCGGCCCAGATAGAATCGCTCGTCGAACAGCGAATTCGGGTTGTGGCCGAACTGGTAGCCGGTTTCGAGATAGTAATCGAGTGCGCGGTCCGGGTCGCCGCCGCAGGCGTCGCGCGCGTCGGGGTAGGCGGCAAGATACCAGCCGGCATCGAACACCGCCCAGGCCGCGTTGATCTCCGTTTCTCTGCGTAATAATTCGGCGGCGGGTTTCGGCAACTAACAGCTCTGTTCAAACGATACGCTGTTTGAACAACACAACGCGTCCCGGAGCAAGGGTTCCAGAGCAAGCGTCCGGGAGCAAGCGCCTCAACGCTGCAACGGATTAACCCCGAGCGAGGCGAGCGCGGCCCAGGCGGTCGGCGCCAGGGCGGGGACCCGGTAATAGGCGAATTTCGACGAGTCCGCCCCCGGCCCGACAGTCAGGCCGGTGGCCAGGCTTTTCCGGTTCGTGGTGAACAGATAACCGTCGGACGATCGTTGCTGTCCGAGCGTCGATAGAAAGCGCGCGGCAAGGTGCGTTTGCCCGGCGCGCCGGAGCGCGAGCGCCGCGAACGCGCTACCTTCGGACCAGATGCCCCGGCTCGCCGCGCTGAAGCCGATACCTTCGGGATTGGTGCGTGGCCAGCCGAGAGTGCGCAGCGTCGGCGTGATCGCCGCGCTGCCGGTCAGTCCAGCGAGATACGGCCAGAGATTGGCATCGGCGGCGATCAGCCGGTTGCGCGCGCCATCCGGCGTCAACCCGGCGGCGAACAGCCCGGTGGCTGGGTCGCGCATTGCGCTGACGAAGCTGGTGGCGTGAGCAGCGTCCGCCGTCATACCGAGCCGCGTGAATGCCACGGTGAGATCGGTGTTCTGCTCGGTGCTGCGCCAGAGAAGCTTTTGCGGGTGCGGCGGAAAACCGAACACACCGCCGGAGAAGCCGGATTTTTCCCGGCATTGCGTCACGATCCAGCCCGCCGCCCGCTGCGCCGCAGCGTCGTAATGGTCGCCGTTCACCCCGGCATCGCGCAGCGCGGTCCAGAGCAGGATCGCCCAGGCGACCGGTCCGGTCTCGCTGCCGACCTGGTACGGGTCTTCGTCCCAGCGTTTCGCCGCCGCATCCCACCAGCCCGGCAGGGCGGCCGACTTCGTCATCAGGCCGGCCCGATAGGCGTTGCGCAGCCTGCCATCGTGAAAAACCGGGTCGTGAGTCTGCGCCAGCACCAGGGCATCGGCGATCCGGGAGGCAGCCAGAGCGTGACCACCGGCCAGCAGGACGAGTCCGGCCAACGCATTGTCATAGACATAGGCGGCAGTGTCGTTGGCGGGGGCGAATTTCGAAAACCCGGCATTCGTCGCCGTGTCGGGATAGCTCGCCAGCAGGGCTGGGCCGTGCGGAATCTTGTCCAGCCGCCCGAAAATCGCCCTGATCAAATCTTCGGCGAACGACGATGGCGTTGCCGCCCGCGTCACCGCCGGTATCGTGGCAAGGCCGGCGAGCAGCGTGCGGCGCGCGATCAACCGAGTGAAGCCGCCAGGGCCTCCGCGGTCCGGCCATTGGCGATGGTCGCGGCCCTTCGGTCGTAGTGCACGCCGTTCACCCGAGCGAAAGCGTGCTGCACCGCCGAATAGGTATGGGTCACGATGTGCCGGTTTCCCGCCGCGCCGGAAATCACGGCCTCACGCGCCGCCTTGCTGGAGTATTCGTCCTTTTCGGCAATATGCACCAGAAGCCTGTGCCCGATCCTGCCGAATTCGGGCACCAGCTTGTCGAGCATCACGCCGTAATAGGAAACATTCACATCGGCGTCCGACCGGGTGGCCATCATCACCGCGAGCCGCCCGCCGAGGCAGAAACCGATCGTGCCGGCACGACCGTTGCAGCCGGGCAGGGCGCGCGCGACCGCGAGGGTGGATTTCAGGTCATCGACGCCCTTGTCCTGATCGAACCCGTTCATCAGCGCAAAGGCTTTCTTCCATTCGGCTTCGGATTTGTCGGTGATATCCACGCCCGGCTCCTGCCGCCAGAACAGGTCGGGCGCCACCGCGATGAAACCCATCTCGGAAACCTCCCGGCAGGTCTCGCGCAGCGAGGCGTTCACCCCGAAGATCTCCTGGATGACGACGACGGCTCCCGCCGCCTTCACCGATGGCGTGACCACATGCGCCTTGAAACTGCCGCTGCCGTCCGCCGCCCTGATGTTGATCGAGTCGGTCGTGGTGGTGATCGGATCGGACACGATTGCTCTCCCTGCTGTCGGTACAGTGCCGGGATTACAGATAGTGCTCCTCCGGCGGCGGAAAACCGTTGAACCCCTGGCTCGCGTAACTCGTGACATAGGCGCCGGCGTCGTGGATCAGCACCCGGTCGCCGGCCTTGAGTGCCGCGGGCAGGCGATAATCGGCATTGCGATACATCACGTCCACCCCGTCGCAGGAAGGCCCGGCGATCGCAACCGGAACGTCGGTACCACCGATTCCGGGGGCAGAAATCCGATAGCGGATCGCCTCGCCCTCGGTTTCGGCAAGCCCGCCGAACCGGCCGAGGTCGAGATACACCCAGCGCCGCCCGCCATCTTCCGCGCGTGCGCAGGCAAGCACGACTTCCGATACCGCAACCCCGGCATCGCCCACGATCGCGCGGCCCGGCTCGATCAGCAGGTCGGGCAGATCGTTGCCGAAGGTCTTGCGCACCGAGTCCATGATCGCGGCGCCGAAGGTTTCGAGCGGCGGAATCGCGTCGCGATAGCGGATCGGAAAGCCGCCGCCGAGATTGAGCAGGCGGAGATCGATGCCGCGTGTGCGCAGGTCGGTGAACACCATCGCAGCCTGTTCGATCGCATTCCGGTAGGCCCCCACGCCGGTTTGCTGGCTGCCGACATGGAACGACACGCCGTGCGGAACCAGCCCGAGTTCGCTTGCCGTGATCAGCAGATCGCGCGCGTGCCCGGCTGTGGTGCCGAACTTGCCCGCGAGCGGCCAGTCCGCCCCTTCCTGGCTGACCGCGAGCCGGCAATAGACTTTCGCGCCGGGTGCCGCTTCGGCCAGCTTGGCAAGTTCCTCAACGGAATCGAAGGCGAACAGGGCGATGCCGCGTGCATGGGCTTCGGCGATCGCCCCCTGCTTCTTCACCGTATTGCCGAAACTGATCGCCTCAGGCGCGGCTCCGGTGTCGAGACAGGCGCGAACCTCTTCGATGCTGGCGGCATCGAAGCATGAGCCGAGCCTGTTGAGGCGGTCGAGAACCGGCGCGGCCGGATTCGCCTTCACCGCGTAGAAAATCGCGGCGTCGGGCAGGGCTGTGCGCAGGGCGGCAAAATTCTCCCCGACCCGGTCGAGATCAATCGCGACAGCGGGCGTGGCGGGAATACCGGAATCGAGAAAACGGGCGAGTTTCGGGGTCATGAACCCACTCCCTTTCCAGACGTGCAGTCCCGCGGGAGGATGCGGGACGGGTTGCGAAACGGTCGAACGAACCAGCGACCAGACGAAACCGGCGCTTGAGGCGCCGGGTGTTGCCAGAACGCTTGACGTCGTTGCGTAACCCCCGGACGGGAGGCAGAGGCACGTGCGTTGCTGCGTGAGCAGCACCGGGACGATGCTGCGTGGGCGGCGCGATAGCCCCAAACCTCGCAGGGCGCAAGTGAATTTTATGTCGCGCCCCCGATCGTGAAGTTTGATCGTGAAGTTTGATCGTGAGGTTCGATCGTAAAGCTTGGGGACGAAACGTAATGAAGTGCAACGTGGCCTGCCGCGAGCCACGGCTTGGCGCTATTGTAACAGTCATGGAAACCATGCCGCACATCCTTGTGGTCGACGACGACCGGGAAATCCGCGACCTGCTTGCCCGTTTTCTCGAACGCCAGCGTTTCCGCGTCACCGCCGCGCGCGACGGGCGGGAGGCGCGGCGCGCCTTCCTCAACGGGCATTACCAGCTCGTCGTTCTCGACCTGATGCTGCCCGGCGAATCGGGACTCGATCTCGCGCGC
>DASVGZ010000404.1:0-2776 GCA_036379275.1 Acidiphilium sp.
TCAGTTTGCCATGCGGCGTGGGCTCGGCATCGTGCATCATCGGCAGATGGGACGCGATCAGCCCCGAATTTCCGGTGCTGACCAGAATCGGCAGCCGCGTCGAGCGCATGATCGCGGCGATTTCGGCGGGATCGTCCTCACGAAAGGCGGGTGGTGTATACATGGCGCGAGTATCGGTCCGCTTCCGGTCAGGAGCAACCGCGAGCGAGGAGGGTCTGCCTCACGGTTTCCTCGGGCACGTCGCGGCTGGTGAAAGCGCCGCCGATGCCGCGCGCGAGCACGAAGGCGAGTTTGCCGTCACGCATTTTCTTGTCGCGCTGCATGTGGTCGAGCAGCGCCTGCGCCGGCCAGCCGGGAATCGAATGGGGCAGGCCGACGCCGGCGAGATGGGCGGCGATGCGCGGAGCCAGCGAAGGGTCGCAATGGCCGAGCCGCGCCGACAGGTCGAAGGCGCAAACGAGGCCGATCGCCACCGCCTCGCCATGGAGCAGGGTGGCGCCGTAGCCGGTTTCCGCCTCGAAGGCATGGCCGAAAGTATGGCCGAGATTGAGCAGGGCGCGGCCGTCCTGCTTCGCCTGCTCGCGCGGATCGGCAACCACGACGCGCGCCTTGAACGCAACCGCGTGGGCGATCGCCTCCTGCTGCAAGGCCCGGTCGCCGGCGAGCAGGGCCGGGCCGTTGGCCTCGCACCAGTCGTACAGCGCGGGATCGGCGATCAGTCCGGCCTTGACGATCTCGGCATAGCCGGCGGCGGCTTCCCGGCGCGGCAGGGTCGCGAGCGTATCGGTGTCGATCACCACGAGGCGCGGCTGATGAAACGCACCGATCAGATTCTTGCCATGGCGTGAATTGACCCCGGTCTTGCCGCCGACGCTGGAATCGACCTGGGCGAGCAGCGAGGTCGGGATTTGCGCGAAGGGCAGGCCGCGCAGCACCGAGGCGGCGGCATAGCCGGCAAGATCGCCGATCACCCCTCCGCCCAGCGCGATGATCGTGGTCTGCCGTTCGGGCTTCAGCGCGAGAATGTCTTCGACGAGGGACGCGAACCGGCCGAGGCTTTTCGAGCCCTCGCCAGGCGGAACGATCAGGGTGTCATGGCTGAACCCGGCATCGTCGAGCGACGCGGCGAAACGGGCGAGATGATGCGCCGCAACGTGCTCATCGGTCACCACGATCGCCCGCTTCTGCGGCAGGACGGCGGCGAGGCGCGCGCCGGCTCCGGCCAGCAGCCCGTGCCCGATCGCCACATCGTAGCCGGCATCCGGCAGATCGACCCGCACGATTCCGGGCGAGGCGTGGTTCTGGATCGCGGTGAGCACTGTGTCGGCGGTCATGTCGGGCGGGTCCTCGGTGCTGTCGACGATGAGATCGGCTTTGGCATAGGCCGGACCGCGCAGGGCGGAAAGCCGGGTCAGCACGGTTTCAGGATCGGCCTCGTTGAGCAGGGGCCGATGGGTGCGCCCGAGAACCCGGCTGAGCAGGATCGGAACCGGCGCGCGCAGCCAGACCGAAAGCGCTCCCGCCCGGATCACCGCGCGGGTTTCGGGGTCCATGAACGCGCCGCCGCCGGTCGCAAGCACGACCGCCGGGCCGGCGAGCAGGCGGGCGATGGCCCGCCGCTCGCGAGCACGGAACTCGGCTTCGCCGAGCCGGGCAAAGATTTCCGAAATCGTCATGCCTGCTTCAGCCTCGATCTCGTGGTCGGAATCACGGAAGGGCAGGTCGAGCCGGGCGGCAAGACGCTTGCCGATCGCCGATTTGCCGGCGCCCATCAGCCCGACCAGAACGATGCTGGTGCGGACCGGAGCGCTGGTTGGCGATGCGGGCTCGATGGCGGTCTCGGCGGTCATGATGGGGCCGCTTACCACAAATGCGGGTCCGGGATAGATTGGCCCGATGGCAGTGGAACGGCATGTCGAGGCTTTTCTGGAATCCATGGCCGCTGAACGTGGGGCGGCGCGCAATACGATTCTGGCCTATCAGGCCGACCTCGATACCTTCGTGGCCTTCTGTGCCACCCATGGAACCGGCGCCGCGCACGCCGATGCGGTGCTCGTCGCGGCCTATCTCGCCGACCTCGCCGGAGCCGGGCTGTCGGCTCGCACCCAGGCTAGGCGGCTCTCCGTCCTGCGCCAGTTTTTCCGGTTCCTGCTTCGCGACGGCCAGCGCGACGACGACCCGACCGCACTGTCCACCTCGCCCAGGTTGCCGGAAAGCCTGCCGAAATTCCTCGGCGAGACGGAGGTGGATGCCCTGCTTGCCGCCTCTGCCGAAATGCCGGGCATCGGCGGGCGTGCGGCTCGCGCCGGCCTGGAAATTCTCTACGCCACAGGAATGCGGGTTTCCGAACTGCTCGCCCTGCCGGCGGCGGCGCTGTCGGGCGACGCGATGTTTCTGCTGATCAGGGGCAAGGGCGGAAAAGAGCGGATCGTACCATTGTCGGAAGCGGCGCGGCAGGCGGCGGAAGCACTGCGCGCCGGCCACCGGAAGGGAACCCGCTTTCTGTTTCCCGGACGCGATTCCACCGCCGCGATGACCCGGCAGGGCTTTGCCCTTCTGCTCAAGCGGACGGCACTTCGGGCCGGTATCGATCCGGCACGACTCTCGCCCCACGTGCTGCGGCATTCCTTTGCCTCGCACATGCTCGCACGGGGCGCGGATCTGCGCAGCCTGCAAATGCTGCTCGGCCATTCGGATATCGCGACCACGCAAATCTACACCCATGTTCTCGCCGAACGGCTGCAAAGGCTGGTGGAGGCGCATCACCCGCTGGCGA
>DASVGZ010000405.1:0-2120 GCA_036379275.1 Acidiphilium sp.
GAATGATCCAGTTTATTCGGATATTGCTCTAGCGCAGGCGGCGGCGCAAATTGTCGATATAGACCGCGCCGACCACGACGAGGCCGAGAATCACCTGCTCGACATAGGAGGAAATGCCGGCAAGCTGGGTGCCGTTCTTCAGGATGGTCATGAGCAGGGCGCCGAGGATGCTGCCGAGAATGGTGCCGACGCCGCCGAACAGCGAACCGCCGCCGATCACCACGGCGGCGATCGCGTAGAGTTCGTAATTCGCGCCGGAGGTCGGCTGTGCTGCGGCGGTATAGGCGAGATAGACGACACCGGCGAGCGCCGAGATCACCCCGCCGAGAATGTAGATATACATCAGGTGGCGCGGCACGTTGATGCCGACCCGGCGCGCCGCCTCCGGGTTACTGCCGATCGCCAGCGTGTAGCGGCCGAAGCGCGTCTTGTTGAGGATGAAAGCCGAGATCAGCGCGAGAACGATCGCGATCCACGCCATGTTGGGAAAGCCCGCGATGGTGCCCTGCGAGATGTTCTGGAAACTGTCCGGCAGGCCGAACACCGGCGTGCCGTTTGTGGTGAGCAGGGCGGCGCCGAGCGCGATCGCCAGCATTCCCAGGGTCGCGATGAATGGCGGCACATCGAGCGTGACCACGGCGAAGCCGATCAGCGCGCCGACCAGCGCGCCGATCAGGAGCGTGACGACGATGCTCCCGACCACGCCGAGATGCAGATCGACGATGCCGATCGCACAGATCATCGACGACAGGGCGAGGACCGAGCCCTGCGAGATGTCGATCCCCGCCGTCGCGATGATGAAGGTTTGCGCGATCGCGAGAATCGCGATCACCGCGACCTGCTGGGCGATGTGGAACCAGTTGTCCGGGCTGAGGAAGCGCGGGTTCAGGATGGTGAAGATGACGATCAGCACGATGATGCTGATCAGCGCGAAGGCGAGCTGGCGGACGAAGCGGAGCAGCATCCGCCCGCGCGGAATCGTCTCGACCTGAACGCGGGATCCGGTCTGCTGGTCCATCGTCCGCCCTTGCCGCCTCAGTTCGCCGGCTTGTAGTCGGGCGCGTACTGGCGGATCGCCGCCGTCGCCTGCGCTGTGCTCAGGTTAGCCGGGGTGAGCAGGAAATACGGCGTGTCGATGCGTTTCGGCAGGGTCTTGCCGGCGAGTTTGTCGAGCATCGCGACCACCGCGTAGTAGCCCATGTCGTACGGCGATTGCAGGATCGACGCCTGAATGACGCCGGATTTGACGAAGGCGATCTCGCCGAGGTCGGCATCGAACCCGACCACCTTCACCTTCGAGTGGGCGCGCTGCACCGCCTCGGCCGGGCCGAGTGCCGCGCGGTCATTGGCGCCGAAGATCACATTCAGGTCGGGATACTGGGTGAGCATGGTGGAGGCAATGGAAAGCCCCTTGCTCACGCTGTTCTCGGAATACTGGATCGGGCCCATCCGCTTGATGTCGGGGTAGGCTTTCATCCCCTGCATGAAGCCCTTGGGCCGCGCGATGCCGGTGGAGGCGGTGTGGTTGAAATCGACGATCGCATACTGGCCCTTGCCGTTCATCACGTGATCGGCGGTGTATTTCGCGAGCGCTTCGGCCGCGCCGATATTCGAGGTGGCGAGGAAGCAGTCGGCGATGTTGGGCGAGAGGCCGGAATCGACCGTCACCACCGGGATATGGTGGGCGAGGGCGGATTTGACCGGCTTGAGCAGCGCCTGCGGGTTCTGCGCGGCGAGGATGATTCCGTCGGTGCCGGCGGTGACCGCGTTGTTGACCATCGCGATCTGGCCGGCGAGGTCGAGCCCGCTGGCAGGGGCTTCGAAGTTCACGGTCACACCGAATTTCTTCGCCGCCGCGTCGGCACCGTCGCGCACCGCGAGCCAGTAGGGCGAGGCGTTGGATTTGGTGATCAACTCGAACTGGTAGTGCTTCGCGGGGCTGGCCGGAACCGGCAGCGCGGCGGTTGTGGCGCTCGCGGTCGGGGCGGCGCTGGCGGAAGGCACGGTCAGGGCGGCGGCGGCGAGCGCGGCGGCGCTCAGGCCGGAGATGAGCAAACGCTTGGTCAGCATGATTCTCTCCCTTGTTTTCAGTGTTTGGCATCCACGTCGGCATAGCCGGT
>DASVGZ010000406.1:0-6376 GCA_036379275.1 Acidiphilium sp.
TTAAGATCAGAGGGGTGGATCAGCACCTGCACCGCATCGATCTCGGGATGCCGGCAGAACGCCGCGATGGTGTAGCGGATGACCGGCGCGCCCGCGAGGTCGCGATACTGTTTCGGAATCGTGCCGCCAAAGCGCGTGCCCCGTCCCGCCGCCACGATGATCGCTACGTTCATCTCAATCCCCGTCCATGCCATGCCGGAATCCGGCGATCCCGCCGACGACCCTACCACACGCCGCCGATCCTTTCAGCATCCGGAACGAAACGAGCCGGAAACATCGACTTCAGCGCGAAGCATTGCGCGATACCGTCCTGTGCGGAAAAATACCAGCATGACGACTGTCGATCATAAACATATTGACAATTGATATTACATTTGTTTGGTTTTGAATGTCGTCAGCAGCCCACCTGAATGTGGTGCCCGAACACGGTGAAAAATGAGGAAACCAGCCATGGCCAGAACCGATCGCCCCGGATCGCCAGCATGACCGTTCTGCTGGAACGCAATGTCACCGTTCGCGTGCGCGAGGGATTGCACGCACGCCCGGCAGCACAACTGGTCAAGCTCGCCAGATCGTTCGAAGCCCTGGTGGAAATCCATCGCGGAGCCGAGGCGGCGAGCGCCCGCAGTTCGGTCAAGCTGATGCTGCTTTCGATCCGCGAGGGCGATACCATCACCCTGCGCGCCGAAGGCAAGGACGCCGCGACCGCGATCGCCGCGGTCGGCCGGTTTCTCGAGGATGACAGCGAAACTCCTCCACCGGAACAAATATTTTCGAACAGAACGGAAAGTCATGGCGATGCCCTGTCCGGCATCGCCGCCAGCGAAGGCATCGCGATCGGCCCGGCCTTTCCGTTCTTCATCGAGCCGGTGATCGTCGGGCGGCTTGCCATCCCCCCCGCCGCTCGCGCGGCGGAATTCCTCCGGTTGCAGGAAGCGATCGCCACGACCCTGTCAGCCGCGGGAACCAGCGTTCGAAGCGAAAGCGATCGCGCGATCATGGACGGGCTGTTCGAGATCGCCCGCGACGAGGACTTCACCGCCGAACTCCGCGCCGCGATTGCCGCCGGCAGCGACGCGGTGACCGCGACTCTCGATGTCGGAACCGCTCTCGCCGAACGCTTCGCCGCCCTTGACGATCCCTATCTCAGGGCGCGAGCCGAGGATGTCCGGGGCATGACCAGAGCAATCGCCCTGCGCCTGCTCGGCCGCGCCGATCCCGACCTTGCCACGGCGCCGCCCGGGTCCATCGTGATCGCGGACGACCTCAACGCCTGGGATCTGGCGCGCGTCGATATCGCTGCCCTCGGCGGGCTGGTCTGCCGCCATGGCGCCGCCACCGCACATACCGCGATCATGGCGCGCACCCACGGCATTCCCGCCGTGTTCGGCTGTACCCTGCCGCATGTCGCCCCCGGCACGCCGATCGGCCTCGATGGGGGACGCGGCGCGGTGTTCATCGCCCCTGACGGTGCAACCATCGCCCGCCTCACCGCCGCGCGCGATGCTGCCTTCGCCGCGCGGTCCGGCCTCGCCCACTATAGTTCGGTTCAACCCCGCACGAAATCGGGCCGGACCATCCATGTCGCTGCCAATCTCGGCTCGACCCGGGAAATCGCGGCAGCACGGGCCGCCGGCGCCGCCGGTGTCGGCCTGTTCCGGACCGAGATGGCGTTCATGGAACGCCGCCGCCCGCTGAACGAGGACGAGCAGACCGCGATCTATGCCGAACTGGCGCAGGGCTTCGCCGAAGATCCGGTCATCGTCCGCACGCTCGATATCGGCGGCGACAAATCGATCCCCGGCATCGACATCCCGCAGGAGACAAATCCGTTTCTCGGCTGGCGCGGCCTGCGCTTCTGCCTCGACCGCCCGGATCTGTTCAAGCCGCAACTCCGCGCGCTGCTGCGCGCCGCCGTGCATGGCAATCTTCGGATCATGCTGCCGATGGTCAGCGAGCCCGGGGAAATCCTCCGCACCCGCGCTCTGATCGAAACCTGCCGCGCCGAACTCGCGGTGGCCCGCGTGCCGCACGGCGATCCTCCGCTCGGCATCATGATCGAAACCCCGGCCTCGGTGCTGATGGCGGGCGAACTCGCGCGCCATTCCGCGTTCTTTTCGATCGGCACCAACGATCTCACCCAGTACGTGGTTGCCGCCGACCGGCTCAACCCGCGGGTCGCCGGCCTCAACCGGCCCGGCCATCCGGCGGTGATGAAAGCGATCGAACTCACCTGCGGCGCCGCGAATGTCGCCGGCATACCGGTCGGAGTCTGCGGCGAGGCCGCTGCCGAACCTGCCCTGATCCCGGCCCTGATCGGGCTCGGCGTCAGCGAACTCAGCATGAGCCCCGCCGCAATTCTGCGTGGCAAGAAGATTATCTCCGAAAGCTGAGAGCAGGGGTGCCCCTCAGTCTTCCGGGCCACGCAGGGTCCAGGCGCCCCGGCGGCGCAGCACCGCGAGGTAGTAGATTCCAGCCGCGATCGCGATGCCGATCGTAACCATCAGGCTCGGCCGCCCGACCACCGGATCGAGAAAGTTGGCATAGATCACGTAGAGAAGGACGAGCAGCGCCACGACCGGCGCAAGCGGGAACAGCGGCATCCTGTAGACGCCATGCGCCGTGGTGCCGCGCATCCGGCCGATGATCGCGGCGATGCACAGTGCGCCATAGATGAAGATCAGCCCGGTTCCGGTCAGAACGAACAGGATGTTCTCGTTGACCAGGCAGGCCAGCGCCGAAAGGATGCCGCAGACCAGGGTCGCAACCCAGGGGGAGTGGAAGGTCGGGTGGACCTTGCTCAGAATCCGGTCGATTTTCGGCGTCCACACCGCATCCCGCGCGGTGCTGAACAGGATGCGCGCGGTCTGCAGTGTCGTCGCGATCACCGCGTTCAGGATGGCGAGCGCGACACCCAGGCTGATCAGGATGTTCGCCAGATTGCCGCCCCGGCTGGTAATGAAATCGCCGATCATGTTCTGCGAGCCGAGCAGCGTCCTGAGATCGGGCGCGCCCATCAGAACCGCGGTCAGCGGCACCAGTTCGGCAAACACGGTGATTCCCAGCGCCCAGAGAATCGCCCGCGCGATATGTCGTGGCGCATCGTGGGTTTCCTCGCCGAAATACACCGCCGCGCCGTATCCGTTATAGGCGAAGATCGCGATCGAGGTGGCCATCCCGATCGCGGCGATCGGCGCCGCGACCAGATGGTGGCTCTGGCTCAGAACGACGGGGTGCGCGATCAGATCGGTCAGCGGCCGGCTGACATGTAGAAAGCCGAGAGCCCCGAGGGCGATCAGCGCAAGGATTTCCAGCAGAAGAAATAACCCTGTGATGACGGCATTGGTGCGGATGTTCAGGATCGCACAGATCGTCGCGATCGCGACCGTCACGATTCCTGCCGGTGCCATCTCCATGTGCGGGAACAGAACGCCGAGATAGGTGCTGACCCCGAGTGCAAGCACAGCCGGAACCAGAAGGATGGTGACGATCAGAATAGCGAGAACGACGAATCCCGCGAACGGTCCCATCACTCGCCCGACGATCGCGTATTCGCCCCCGGTCAGCGGATAGGCCGAGGACAGTTCGGCATAGACGAATGCCATGAATATGCCGACGATTCCGGCAATCACCATGCTCAGGAACGCTCCGGAGCCGCTGGTCTGCAGAATCCCGGGCACGATGATGAACACCGATGACGCCGGAGTGATTCCCGACAAGGTGATGAACAGAACGCCGAGAAGTTTCATGCCGCGCTTGAGATTTCCGGAACCCGCGTGCGCGCCCGCGTCCCTGTCAACCGAGTCTTTGACCAAAGCCATCATTCCCTCCCGTGGGACATGTTTTTATTTGCCGTCGCCAGCCGTCACCGGACGGTTGGCGGTCATTTCAGGCCGCGCCGGCCATCGCGCCGCGCCCCGCCATAACGCAGTCGGCCAGTCGGTCGGGGTCGATCGCATGAACCACGCGCCCTTCCTTGCCGGTCGTGGTTTCGGCGGCGAGCAGTGCATTGAGGATCGCCTCGTCGACGCTTTCGACCGTCGCCATGAACAACGCATCGAGATCGTCGTTGCCGACCGCCTCGAATCGCAGCAACTCAGGCTCCGGCACCTCACCCGGATCGTTCGCGGTCGAAAAAGCGATGAAGATATCGCCGGAATTGTTGCCCGATGGCGTTCCGCCCCGGCCGATTCCGATAGAGGCGCGCCGGGCCAGACGCTGCAACTGGGTCGGCAGAAGCGGCGCATCGGTTGCAATCGCGACGATGATCGACCCGCGCTCGCTCGACCAGAAACTGCCCTCCGGCATCATCCTGCCGACCGGCGCACCGCAGACGGTGAGCCACGGCCTGAGACCATGATTGGCCTGAACCAGAACCCCGAGCCGGTATTCTCCCGCCCTTGTCGTCACCACTCGCGACGCCGTGCCCGTCCCAGCCTTGAACTCATAGGCGATCATCCCGGTCCCGCCGCCGACACTGCCTTCCGCGACCGGCCCGGGCGCCGCGCGGTCGAGCGCGTCGAGCACATGCGCCTCGGTAAGGTGCTGCCCGGCGATATCGTTCAGCCAGCCATCGAAGGTTTCACCAACGACTGGCAAGGGCCAGTGCGTAGTGCCGGCCTTTTCGGGAAAGTGCTTCACCAGCCAACGCAAGGTCGCATGATGGGCGATGCCGAGCGAGAACGTGTTGGTGATGGTGACGGGCCCGGTGAACCAGCCTGCCTCCCTGATCCAGTGACACCCCGTCAGTTCGCCGTTGCCGTTCATCGCGAAGGTTCCGGCCCAGACCGGATGCAGAAGCGCGTCGCGCTGCCGCGGCAGGATCGCGGTAACACCGGTCCTGATATCGGCGGCATCGTCGATCAGCGTGGTAAAACCGACGGAAACACCCGGAACATCGGTGATCGCATTCAGCCGTCCCGGAGTTCCGGGTAACGGCAGACCGATATCCCGCGCGCGCCGGCGGCGGGTCGAAAAAACCTGATGTATCATGCCTTCTTTTCAGTCCTCGTTTATGCCATTACTTTCGACCAGCTTGGCACCGTGACGATGCACAATGATATTCCCAACAAGAGGTATCGCCCGGTCATGCCATACCTATTGGGGGGTAGTGAGGTCGTATAATGATGCTGCCGTTGACCGATCTGGCGTTCCACCAACGGCTGGGCCACCTGGTCGACCGGCTCGATTCCGCCGAATTCTGGCCGTCCCTCGCGACCTTCCTCGGAAAATTCGTGCAATTCGATTCCTGGGTCGTCCTGATTTTTCGCACGGGCGCCCCGCCGATCGTCCTGCACGAAGGCGGAGGGGACGATGCCGGCGATGCCCTGTTTCTGGACTATGCGAACAGCCTCTATGTCCTTGACCCGTTCTACCGGTTCTCGCTCGGAACCTTCTCTCCGGGTCTGTTCCGGATCGACGATGTCGCGCCCGAGCATTTTCGTGAAACCGAGTATTTCACCCGGTATTTCGTCCATAACGTCGTCACCGACGAAATCCAGTTTCTGACCCCGCTGCCGGAATTCGGTATCCTGTCGCTCTCTCTCGGCGGTCAGGCGAAGTTCACCGATGTCGAAATCGGCGCCCTGTGCCTCTACACCCCCTGGCTGCTGCCGCTGATGCGCCACGCCGCCCGCATCGACGGCAACGGCGCTCTGAATTCACCGGGTCCGCAGAACGATCGCGGTGAATTCCTCGGCCTCGAAGACTGGCTGCGCGAAAAGGCCAGCCCGCCGCTGACCGACCGCGAGGTTCAGACCACGGTTCTGATCCTGGGCGGCCATTCGGCGAAAAGCATCGCCAACCAGATGGGAATTTCCCCCGAGACGGTGAAAATCCACAAGCGGAATCTCTACCGCAAGCTCGGCGTGTCATCCCAGGCTGGTATCTTCGCCCAGTTCGTCAGGCGTGTGACGTAGAAATTTCCTCGACGATATCCATCGTTGTTACGATCCATGCGAACTCGCCATGCAGATTGGAGAGCTGACACCGATTGTCTGGACAGTGGCCCGCGGAAATTGAATGGATTTCTGCCGGGGGACACTGAACGCGGGGCTTGCGGTTTTGTTGTGGCGCCGGGAGGGCGCAGCCCGACCAGAGCCAGGACAAAATCGCGTTACGACGGTCATGCGACCGCCACCATCGTTTGTGCGCTGAAATAAGCCTCGTCGGGCGTGCACCCGTCAAGGCTCGAATACGGGCGACCCTGATTGTAGAACGCCAGATATCGGGAGATCGAAGCCCGCGCCTCGGATACGCTGTCGTAGGCGCGCAGATAGACCTCCTCGTATTTGACCGATCGCCACAGCCGCTCGACGAACACATTGTCGCGCCAGGCGCCTTTGCCATCCATGCTGATCGCGACTTTCGCGTCCAG
>DASVGZ010000407.1:0-3010 GCA_036379275.1 Acidiphilium sp.
GTCCGGTCGCGGAGGATCCGGTTCTGGCCTTGCGGTTTCATGAGCTGTTCGGTCTGCTGACTGCGCCGGAAGCGGGGCCGGCGATCGAGGAATATCTGCTTCGCACCCTGATGCGAGTCGCGCGGCATCACGCGGTACGGCCACCGTACCGGGAGCGGTGCGCTCCGCAGGTAAGAAGGGTCCGGCAATATCTCGATGAGTTTCCGGAAGCCGCGACCTCGCTCGCCGATCTCGCGGCGCTTGCCGGCGTCAGCCGGTTTCAGCTCATTCGGGGTTTCGCGCGCGATGTCGGCATGACGCCGCACGCCTATCTCGTGCAAGTGCGGCTGCGTCTGGTCCGGCGGTTGCTGGGTACGGGAATTTCTCCCGCCGAAGCCGCCCTGCGGGCCGGTTTCGCCGATCAGAGTCACATGACCCGCGCCTTCGTCCGGCAATTCGGCGTTACTCCGGGACGCTATCGCGCCGCCGTCATCTGAGAGCCGGTTTCGAAACAGGATCGGGTCGATCTGACGGGTCTTTTCCGCCTCCGGTTCGTCGAAATCTCGCCCCGATGTCCCCGCATCGCGGCTTCGATTTCTTCTGCCGGAGACGAAAAGCTCCTCGCCATCCCTCAACCGCCCCGTTCCGAAACCGGCTCTGAGAACCGGTTTCTCCGCAATTTCGTTCAAGACGGCAAAGCCGGGTTCGGCCAGAGTCCGGGACCGAGGAGACCCGGAATGGACATGTCCGTCAGCATACAGTTTCTGGTAACATCGCTGATCATCGTGCTGATGCCCGGGCCGGGCGTGCTCTACACGCTTTCGGCGGCACTGACGCGCGGTTTTCGGGCAAGCATCGTCGCCGCGTTCGGCTGCACGATCGGTATCGTCCCGCAGATCGCCGCCGTGATTCTCGGTCTCGCGGCACTTCTGCGCGCCAGCGCATCCGCCTACGAGATTTTCAAATATGTCGGCGTCGTCTACCTTCTTTATATCGCCTGGAAGACGCTGGGCGAGCGTGGCGCGCTCGATGTCGATGGCAGGACGCAGCCAGGTTCGGCGATGCGGGTGATCGTGCGGGCGGTATTGATCAATCTGCTCAATCCGAAACTCGCGATCTTCTTTCTCGCCTTTCTGCCGCAGTTCATCCCGGCTTCCGACCCGCACGCGCTTGCCGACATGATCGGGCTGAGCGGCGTTTTCATGCTGATGACCTTCGTTGTTTTCGTGATCTACGGATTTCTCGCCGCCTCGTTCCGCGACCGCGTGATCGGGCGTCCGGGGGTGATGACGTGGGTCCGCCGGTCCTTTGCCGGGGCCTTCATTTCGCTGGGCGTGAAGCTCGCTTTATCGAGCCGCTGAAAGCCTATTCGACGGTGACAGATTTCGCGAGGTTGCGCGGCTGGTCGACATCGGTGCCTTTCAGACCCGCGACGTGGTAGGCGAGCAACTGCACCGGAATCGCGTAGAGGATCGGCGCCACGAACGGGTCGCACTCGGGAAGGACGATGGTGCGTGCCGCGATTCCGGCGAGCCGCGATGCGCCTTCCTGATCGCTGAACACGATGATCCGCCCGCCGCGCGCCGCGGCTTCCTGAAGATTCGACGCGGTTTTTTCGAACAGCGGCCCCGAGGGGATCACCGCGATCACCGGAACCGATGGATCGATCAGGGCGATCGGCCCGTGTTTCATCTCGCCGGCCGGATAGCCTTCGGCATGGATATAGCTGAGTTCCTTGAGCTTCAATGCGCCTTCGAGCGCGATCGGCATCATCGAGCCGCGGCCGAAGAACAGCACGTCGCGCGCGTCCTGAATTTCGGCGGCGAGGGCGCGCACCGGATCGCTCTCGTTCAAAACCTGCGCGGATTTTGCAGGGAGTTCCATCAGCGCCGCGACCAACGCGCCGATCGCCGCATCGTCGCGGGTGCCGCGCGCGCGGGCGAGCGCCAGGGCGAAGCCGGCGAGCACGGTGAGCTGGGCGGTGAATGCCTTGGTGCTGGCGACGCTGATTTCCGGTCCGGCGATGGTTTCCAGAACCAGGTCGCTCTCGCGCGCGATCGTGCTTTCCGGCGCGTTGACCACCGACAGCACCTTGCAGCCATGCTCGCGCATGTAGCGCAACGCGGCCAGCGTGTCGGCGGTCTCGCCCGACTGGCTGACCACGAGGCCGAGCTGGTCGCGCCCGAGCGGCGGCGCGCGATAGCGGAATTCGCTGGCCACATCGGCATCGACCGGAATTCGCGCATACTCCTCCAGCCAGTAGCGCGCGGTCAGGCCGGCATAAAAGGCCGAACCGCAAGCGGAGAGGGTGAGGCGCGGGATCGCGGCGAGGTCGAGCGCAAGGTCGGGCAGAACCGGCAGCCGGGTCGCGGGGTCGATCATCCGGTTGAGCGTGTCGCCGATCACCACCGGGTTGTCGTAAAGTTCCTTTTCCATGAAATGGCGAAAATTGCCCTTGCCGATCGAGGCGCCGGTCAGGCGGGTCAGCTTGATCTCGCGCTCGACCTTCCGGTTGGAAGCATCGCGGAATTCCGCACCGGTGCGCGAGACGGTCACCCAGTCTCCGTCTTGCAGATAGGCGATCCGGCGGGTCATCGGCGCCAGCGCCAGAGCGTCAGAGCCGATATACATCTCGTCCTCGCCGAAGCCGACGGCGAGCGGGGCGCCGCGCTGCACGCCGATGATCAGTTCGGGATGGCCGGCGAAGATCATGGCGATCGCGAACGCGCCTTCCAGCCGGCGGAAGGTCGCGGCGGCGGCGGCTTCCGGGGTCATGCCGCGCGCGAGATGCAGGTCAATCATCTGCGCCACGGTCTCGGTATCGGTCTCGGTCGTGAAGATCTGGCCTTCGGCTTCGAGTTCCGCACGCAGCGCCGCGTGATTCTCGATGATGCCGTTATGCACAAGGGCGACGCGCGCGGTGCCATGCGGATGGGCGTTGGCCTCGGTCGGCGCGCCATGGGTCGCCCAGCGGGTATGGCCGATGCCCGTACGTCCGCCCAGCGGCTCGGCGCGCAGCACCGCCTCCAGC
>DASVGZ010000408.1:0-4296 GCA_036379275.1 Acidiphilium sp.
GGTCGACACCGAAGACAAGGTTCTGGTCTACCGCAACTGGCTCGGCCTGATGCAGGCGACGCTGGAGGAACAGGTCGAGAAGGGTGGAAGGCGCTTCACCCGGCGGCTTGCCGAAGACCGCGTCTATACCGCGCCGGATGGCGGCACCGTGACCCTGCCGGGCCGGTCGCTGATGCTGATGCGCAATGTCGGCCACCATCTCTATACCGATGTGGTGCTCGACGGGTCGGGCAACCCGATCCCCGAGACCATTCTCGACCTGGTGGTGACCTCGCTCTGCGCGATCCACGACCTGAAACGCCCCGGCGGACTGCGCAACTCGCGCGCCGGCTCGGTCTATATCGTCAAGCCGAAATTCCACGGCGCCGACGAGGTCGCCTATGCCGATGCGCTGTTCGCCGCGACCGAGACGCTTCTGCATCTGCCCGCGAACACGCTGAAAATGGGCATCATGGACGAGGAGCGCCGCACCTCGGCCAATCTCGCCGCCTGCATCGCGGCGGCGCGGCATCGCATCGTGTTCATCAACACCGGCTTCCTCGACCGCACCGGCGACGAGATCCACACATCGATGGAGGCGGGACCGCTGATCCGCAAGGCGGAGATGAAGAACACCGCCTGGATCAAGTCCTACGAGGATCGCAACGTCGATATCGGGCTCGCCGCCGGCCTCGCCGGCCGTGCGCAGATCGGCAAGGGGATGTGGGCAGCGCCCGACGCGATGGCGGCGATGCTGGAGCAGAAGATCGCCCATCCGCGCGCCGGCGCCAACACCGCCTGGGTGCCGTCGCCCACGGCGGCGACCCTGCATTCCCTGCATTATCTCGCAGTCGATGTCGCGGCACGGCAGGCCGAGCTGAAATCGCGCGCGCCGGGCTCGCTCGACGACCTGCTGACGGTTCCGGTCGCCGGCCGGCCGAACTGGAAACCGGACGACATCCAGCAGGAACTCGACAACAACGCCCAGGGCATTCTCGGCTATGTGGTGCGCTGGGTCGACCAGGGGATCGGCTGCTCGAAGGTGCCGGACATCCACGATGTCGCCCTGATGGAGGACCGTGCGACCCTGCGCATCTCCTCGCAGCACATCGCCAACTGGCTGCACCACGGCATCGTCACCGAAGATCTGGTGATGGCGACGATGCAGCGGATGGCCGCCGTGGTCGACCGGCAGAACGCGGGCGATCCGGCTTACCGGCCGATGGCGCCGGGCTTCGACGGCATCGCCTTCAGGGCGGCGTGCGACCTCGTGTTCAAGGGCCGCACCCAGCCGAACGGCTATACCGAATTCATCCTGCACGACCGTCGGCGGGAAGCGAAAGCCGCCTCCCGCATGAAGGTCGCCGAGGGGGTCGGTTAGACCCCCGAAACGGTCTTGACCTCGAGGAAATCCTCGATGCCGAAATGGCCGCCCTCGCGGCCGCAGCCGGACTGCTTGTAGCCGCCGAACGGGCTGCCCCGGCCGAGCGACTTGCCGTTGACATGGATCATCCCGGCGCGCAGCCGGCGCGCGACCCGGGATGCCTTTTCATCATCACCGGTGCTGAGATAGGCAGCGAGGCCGTAGGGTGTGTCGTTGGCGATTTTCACGCCGTCATCCTCGCTGTCGAACGGGATGATCGCGAGCACCGGCCCGAAAATCTCCTCACGGGCGATCCGCATCTCGTTGTTGACATCGGCGAACACGGTGGGCTGGGCGAAATAGCCGCGATTGAACCCGGCCGGCCGGCCGGGGCCGCCCGCGACGAGCCGCGCGCCTTCCCTGATCCCGGCCTCGATCAGGTCGCGCACCTTGTTGAACTGGAGTTCGGAGACCAGCGGCCCGATATGCTCGCCGCCCTGTGCCGGATCGCCGACGGCGACCGATTTCGCCGCCTCCGCCGCGAGGGTGACGACCTGATCGTAAACCTTGCGCTCGACCAGCATCCGCGTCGGCGCATTGCAGGACTGGCCGGTGTTTTCCATGCAGTGGACGACGCTGCGCCTCACTGCCTTCGGCAGGTCGGCATCGGCGAAGATCAGGTTGGGCGATTTGCCGCCGAGTTCGAGCGTGACCCGCTTGATCGTCTCCGCGGCGTTGCGGGTGATCGCGCGGCCGGCGCGGGTCGAGCCGGTGAAGGAGATCATGTCGATATCGGGATGGCCCGACATCGCCTCGCCGACGCCCGCGCCATCGCCATTGACGAGGTTGAACACACCCTTCGGGAAACCCGCCTCGTCCATCATTTCGGCGAACAGCATCGAGGAGATCGGCGCGATCTCGGAAGGTTTGAGAATCACGGTGCAGCCCACCGCGACCGCCGGAACCACCTTGAGCGTGACCTGGTTCATCGGCCAGTTCCACGGGGTGATCAGGCCGCAGACGCCGATCGGCTCACGCAGGACACGCTCGCCTTCGGTTGCGGTCTCATGCTCGAAATCGAAGGCCTTCAGCGCTTCTAGAAAGCCTTCGATGTGCCAGGTGCCGGCGCCGGCCTGCTCGGACAGGGCGAAATCGATCGGCGCGCCCATTTCCAGCGAGATCGCCTTCGCCATCTCCGGCGCGCGGCGGTTGTAGATCGCGAGCAGGCGTTCGACCAGGGTGATCCGCTCGGCAAGCGGCGTTGCCGCCCAGGGCTCGAAGGCGGCGCGCGCGGCGGCGACCGCGCGATCCACATCCGCCTTGCCGCCGAGCGAGATCACCGCGAAGGGCTGTTCGTCGGCCGGGTTGATGACCGGCAGGTCATGGGGTGCGGCGGGTGCGACCCATTTGCCGTCGATGTAGAAATCGGTCTTGCGGATCACGGTTTCAGAACTCCCTCGGTTTGGTTGCGGGCAGGATCGACCGGCGCGGCGGCGAGGTCAATATTCCGCCAGCACGGCCTCGCTCGCCGAGATCGCCGCCGCCTCGCGGGCGCGGTCGAGCCCGCGGGCGAGGGCGACATAGACGAGGCTTGCCACCAGAAGCCCAGGTGCCCATGAAATGTCGACCCCGCCAAGTGCTTTCGCGATCGGTCCTTCATAAAAGCCGGAAAGACTGAAGAACGGCACGCTGGCAAGAAAGCCGATCGCGTAGGCGATGATGCCGCGCCATCCCCACACGCCATAGACGCCATTGCTGCTGAACAGATCGGCGATCGCGTAATGGCCGCGCCGGATGAAGAAGTAGTCGGTCAGATTCACTGCCGTCCACGGCACCAGAACGTAGAGCATGAGTGACAGGGTGTCGTACAGGGCGTTGATCGCATTCGCGGTCAGCGACAGCGAGATCGCGAGCCAGATCGCGGCGATGAACAGGATGCCGGCGATGCGGATCGTCCGGGTCGGAGTGATCCGGCGCAGGGAATCGACGATGGTGACAACCGACAGCATTCCCGAATAGGCGTTGAGCCCCATGGTGGCGGTCAGGGCGGCGACCGAGGCCAGAACGAGAAGGGTTCCAAATCCTGGAAAGATCGCGTTGCCCGCTGCATTGGTGGCGACCAGCCCGTCCTGCGCACCGAGATAGGTGGCGAGCCAGGCACCGAGCACGATCAGCCAGATCGCGGCGAGCGATGCGCCGAGATAGACGCTGAGCACGAGACCCGCACGGGATTTCGCGCGGGGCAGATAGCGCGTGTAATCCGAGACATAAGGCGCGTAGGTGATATTGTAGCTCGCTCCGGCGGCGAATTCGGCGGCGAAGCCGACCCAGGTGAACCCGGCGTGGGCGGGCGGCTTGCCCGGCACATGGCCGCTCATGATCGCGAGGGTGAGAATCACGTAGAGCGGCAGGCTGATCCAGAACAAGACACGGAAAATCACGTGAAGCCAGTCATGGCCGTAAATCGCGATCACGATCGCGATGACCGCAAGCACCAGCGATACGCCCAGAATGCTCCATCCGTAGACATGATGCAGCCCCTGGCTGAGCAGAACGGTATCGACCACGTTGAAGCCGGCGAAGGTGAACACCGTGCCGAGCAGAGGAATGATGACGCCGCGATAACCGAACTGGGCGCGCGACTGGATCATCTGCGGCAGCCCGAGATCCGGCCCCTGACTGGCGTGGAAAGCCATAAAGATCGTGCCGAACAGAATGCCGAGCGTGCCGGCAAGCGCGGTGGGGCCGAAGGCGAGTCCCATGCCCGGCCCGATGAAGCCGATCGCGATGGTGAAGAACTGGAAATTGCCCAGAAACCAGAACGGACCCTGGTTGATCACCCTGCCGTGGCGTTCGGTATCGGGGACATAATCGATCGACCTTCGCTCGATCCGGGTTCGCGGTTTGTTACTGGCAGTGTCGATGGTTTCGGTTTGCATTCGGACGTTTTCCTT
>DASVGZ010000409.1:0-6411 GCA_036379275.1 Acidiphilium sp.
CGCAGCCGACGAAGGTTTTCGTGGAGAATCTTTCGTGCGCGCGCGGGAGCAAAAACTTCCGGTAGCCCCAGCTCGTCGGGTCGAGCGAGATTCCATCGGCGGCGAGAATCCGGAACCCGATGGCAGCGAGCGAAGGATCAGCGTCAAGACGCGAGACGGCGCGAGCAACGATGTCAGGCTCTGAAAACACCGCGTCATTGTCGAGGCCGATGATCGCGCGGCCGTGTCCCTGCGCGGTGGCGAGATTGCGCCCGCCGGGGACGCCGAGATTTTCATCGATCGCAAAGAGCGAGACCCGGTCGAGCGAGGCGACGGCTTCGATCAGCGCCGCCCGCATCGCCGGAGAAGACGCCTGGTCCAGCACGATGACATGATGGTCGCAGCCGGTCTGCGCCGAGGCCGAGCGGATCGCGTCGATGGTTTCCGCCGTGCGGTGATGGCTGAGGATGACGATATCCGCATCGTAGTCGCGCTCCGGCGGCATCGTGCCGGCCAGCAGGACCGGGCGCAGGTCAGCAGGCATTGCGGCCGCCGAGCACCGCCGGAACGGTGCGCAGCAGGATCAGAAGATCGAGCCAGGGCGACCAGTGCTCGATATAGTCGAGATCGGCGGCGACCCGCGCGGCGACCTGCTCGGGCCGTTCGGTGGGGCCGCGCAGTCCGCGAATCTGGGCGAGGCCGGTCAACCCCGGCTTGACCCGGTGGCGCACGCCGTAGAACGCGGTCGCGGTCTCGAAGGTGAAGGCGCCGGCATCGGTGTCCGGCGCGTGAGGGCGCGGCCCGACCAGCGACATCTCGCCGCGCAGGACGTTGAAAATCTGCGGCAATTCGTCGAGCGAGAACCGGCGCAGCACGGCGCCCAGCTTCGTGATCCGCGGGTCGTGCCGTCTCGCCTGCGTCGGGCCGGGTTTTGCCGGCGCCGTGCGCATGGTGCGGAACTTGAACACGGTGAAAGGCGCGCCATCGAGCCCGATCCGGCGCTGGCGGAACAGTACCGGGCCGGATGTCGCGAGCAGGGCCGCGATCAGCGCCATCGGCAGCGCGCAGACGATCAGCAGAACCGTGCCGAGGAGCAGATCGGTCAGCCGTTTGCACAGGGACGCCGCGGGCGACATCGGCCGGTCCAGTACCGTCACCATGCGCAGGCCCTGCCCGGTCGCGACATCGGCGGCGCCGATTTCGGCAACCGCGTCGAACGCGAGGCGCACCCGCACCGGCCGGTCGGCGAGGCGGGCGAGCAGCGAGTCGATCCCGGCGCGCGCGGCCTCGCCGTCGCCCCGGCGGGTGAACACCACGATATCGTCGATCCGGCCTGCCCGGATCATGGCCTCCAGCGTTGCCTCGTCGGGAATCAGGCGCAGCCCGGTCGGTTGCGGCGCGCCTCGGGCGAGCAGATAGCCGAGCCTGTGGCCGGACAGCCGGTCGAGCCGGTCGCGCAGATGGCGATCGCACTGACAGGTCGTCACCAGAACGGCGTTTCCGCGAGGTCCGAAACGTTGCCACCAGGCGGCAGCCGCAAGCCGCCCGGTGAACAGGAGAAACGCCGCCAGGCCGAAATTGCACCCGGCCCAGCCGACCGAACCGGCGAGCGGCGGGGTCATGGGTGAGGTGCGGAACAGCGCGAAGCGCAACACCAGGGTGGCATGGGCCGCGATCAGGGCGCGCAGGATCGGCCAGGCATGGCCGAGCGGCGTGCGGGTCGGGGCGGTGCCGTAGAGCCCGGCGATCAGCATGGCGACAACGGTCGCGGCTCCGAAGCCGAGCCAGTTGCCGATCCCTTCGGTCAGGGTCGGCGCGGGGCCGGCGATCAGGCTGGCGAGCCAGGGAGCCGCCAGACCCGCGACAAGGTCGGTGGCAACCAGGAGAGGACCGAAGCGCAACGCCGTGAGCGAGATCGTGCGGCGCGCCGTGCGCCGCCGGTCCGGTGCGTGGATCGGCTGGGTCGGGACGAAATCCGGAAGCAGGGTCGCTGTGTGGGGCATGGCGGTCCGACAGCCTCGGGCCAGCAAAATGCAACCCAAGGTTTAGATATTGCTAGCTGAAAACGATCCGTCGGGAAAGCAGAAAATTCACCAGAAATCCGGCCGCAGCACCGGCCGCCACCGCGAGCACCGGATAATGCCGGGCCACTGCGAATTCGGCGATCAGGGCTGAATACGCGCCCCGGTTGAGCACGAACCCGATCAGGTTGACCGCGAGAAAGCGCAGCCACTGGGTATGGGCGCTCCGGTGGTCGCGGTCACGGAAGGTCCAGAGCCGGTTGAGCGCCCAGTTTGCACTGGCGGCGGCGAAATAGGCGACCATGCCGGCGGCGTACAGGCCGGTCCACGGGTTGAGGGCGTAGACCACCGCGACATCGATGCAGAAGCCGATGGCGCCGACGAAGCCGAAACGCAGGAATTCCCCCCCCGCCGCGCGGTGGCGGGCGGGCAGGCGGTCGGTGATCAGGTCGATCGGCGAAGGCAGGCTCGGCATCGGCGGGAGGGGTAGCAGCACGCGCCGCCGATGCAAACCGCCAAACCCGGGAGTTTGCCCGGATTCGTGAAACCAATCGTGAAACCGGTCCTTCGGGTACCGGTGGAATGCTCTCTTGACCAAATCGCGCGCAGCCCACCATCATGCGGGATGGAACCGCGGTCCCCCTGAGCGCAGAGTCCGGATCCGCGGGGTAATAACGAGGAGGAATCGATGCCCCAGGTCAGTCTGACGGTGAACGGCGCGGCAGCGACGGCCACGGTCGAGGCGCGCACCCTTCTGGTCGAATTGCTGCGCGACCACCTCCACCTCACCGGAACCCATATCGGCTGCGACACCAGCCAGTGCGGCGCCTGTGTCGTCTCGATCGACGGAAAATCGGTGAAATCCTGCACCATGCTCGCGGTTCAGGCCGAAGGCGCGAAGGTCACCACCATCGAGGGTCTTGCGGCGGCGGACGGCACGCTGCACCCGATGCAGGAAATGTTCCGCGAGCACCACGCGCTGCAATGCGGCTATTGCACGCCGGGCATGGTGATGAGCGCGATCGATCTGGTCGAGAGCCACCCCGAGGGGCTGACCGAACAGCAGATCCGCGACGGGCTGGACGGCAATATCTGCCGTTGCACCGGCTATCATAACATCGTGAAGGCGGTCGCCGCCGCGTGGCCGCTGATGCACGGCAAACAATTGCCGCAGGCCGCCGAGTAAACCGCGCAACCGGAAAACGGCTCCGCCCGGCAGAGTCCGGCGGGGAGCGAAAGATCGGGAGATCATCCATGAACGAGATCATCAAAGGCGGAATCGGCGATTCGGTGCGGCGCACGGAGGACCGGCGGTTCCTGTCCGGCCATGGCCGCTATACCGATGACATCAACCGCCCCGGCCAGACCTGGGTCGCCTTTCGCCGCTCGGATGTGGCGCATGGCCGGATCGTATCGATCGATACGTCGGCTGCCGCCGCCATGCCCGGCGTGATCGCTGTGTTCACCGGCGAGGATTTCGCCCGCGACGCGGTCGGCGGCGTGCCCTGCGGCTGGCAGATCCACAGCAAGGACGGCTCGCCGATGATCGAGCCGGCGCATCCGGTGTTGGCCCAGGGCAAGGTTCGCTATGTGGGCGATGCGATCGCCATGGTGGTCGCGGAGACGAAGCAGCAGGCGAAGGACGCCGCCGAGGCGGTGGCGATCGACATCGAGGCCCTGCCTGCGGTCGCCGACCAGCGCGCCGCGACCGCGCCGGGTGCCGCTCTGGTGCATGACGAGGCGGCGGGTAATGTCTGCTTCGACTGGCATCTTGGCGACAAGGATGCGGTCGAGGCCGCTTTCGCCACAGCCTACAAGATCGCGAAGCTCGATCTCGTCAACAACCGGTTGATCCCGAACCCGATGGAGCCGCGCGCCGCGATCGGCGAGTTCGACGCCTCGACCGGTGACTACACGCTCCACACCACCAGCCAGAACCCGCATGTGATCCGACTGCTGATGGGCGCTTTCGTGCTGCACATCCCCGAGCACAAATTGCGGGTGATCGCGCCGGATGTCGGCGGCGGTTTCGGGTCGAAGATTTTCCACTATATCGAGGAAGCAGCGGTCACCTGGGCGGCGGCGAAGGTGAACCGTCCGGTGAAATGGACCTGCGAACGCGGCGAATCCTTCATCACCGACGCCCATGGCCGTGACCATGTGACCCATGCCGAACTGGCGCTCGCCGAGGATGGCAAATTCCTGGCACTCAGGGTCCGGACGATGGCGAACATGGGCGCCTATCTCTCGACCTTCGCGCCCTCGATCCCGACCTATCTGCACGCGACGCTGCTCGCCGGCGTCTACACCACCCCGGCGATCTATGCCGAGGTGAAGGCGATCTTCACCAACACCGTGCCGGTCGACGCCTATCGCGGCGCGGGACGGCCGGAGGCGGCATTCCTGCTGGAGCGGATCGTCGATGTCGCGGCGAGGGAACTCGGCATGGACCGTATCGCGATCCGCCGACGCAACTTCATCCCCGCCGACGCATATCCGTACCAGACGCCGGTCGCCCTGCAATACGACAGCGGCAACCACGAGGCGACGCTGGCGCGGGCGATGGAGCTTGCCGGCTGGGCCGGGTTCGAGCAGCGCCGCGTCGAGGCGAAGGCGCGCGGCAGGCTGCGCGGCATCGGCGCCTCTACCTATCTCGAAGCCTGCGGCATCGCGCCGTCGGCGGTGGCGGGCGCGTTGGGCGCGCGTGCCGGGCTCTACGAGGTCGCCAATATCCGGGTGAACCCGACCGGCTCGGTCACCGTGTTCACCGGCACTCACAGTCACGGCCAGGGCCATGAGACCACCTTCGCCCAGCTCGTCGCCGACCAGCTCGGCGTGCCGTTCGACCAGGTCGAGGTTGTGCATGGCGATACCGGCCGGATTCCGTTCGGCATGGGCACCTATGGCAGCCGCTCGCTCGCCGTCGGCGGCTCGGCGATGGTCAAGGCGATGGACAAGATCATCGCCAAGGGTCGCAAGATCGCCGCCCATCTGATGGAGGCCGCAGTCGAGGACATCGAGTTCAGGAACGGCAAGTTCACCGTCGCCGGCACTGACAAGTCGAAGGCCTTCGCCGAGATCGCGCTGACCGCCTATGTGCCGCACAACTTCCCGCACGAGGAACTCGAGCCCGGCCTCGACGAAACCGCCTTCTACGATCCGAAGAACTTCACCTATCCCGGCGGCTGCCATATCTGTGAGGTCGAGATCGATCCCGAGACCGGCACGGTCGCTGTGGTGAAGTTCACAGCGGTCGACGATATCGGGCGGGTGATCAACCCGATGATCGTGGAAGGTCAGGTGCAAGGCGGCGTCACCCAGGGCATCGGCCAGGCGCTTCTGGAGCACGGCATCTATGACGAGACCGGACAGCTCCTGTCCGGCTCGCTGATGGATTACACCATGCCGCGCGCGGACAATGTGCCGGATATCCATGTCGGCACCGAATCCACCCTCTGCACCCATAATCCTCTGGGGTCGAAAGGGGTCGGCGAGGTGGGCGCGATCGGCAGTCCGCCGGCGGTGATCAATGCGGTGGTCGACGCGCTGCGCGACTATGGGGTCACCCATGTCGACATGCCGGCAACCTCGCAGAAAATCTGGTCGATCATCCAGGGCGCCGCGCCGCGCATGGCCGCCGAATAGGGAGAAAAGCGATGTACGATTTCGAATATCGGAAACCCGGTTCGGTCGCCGATGCGCTCAAGGCGCTGAGCGACCCGGATGCGAAGGCGCTTGCCGGCGGCATGACCTATATCCCGGTGCTCAAGCAGCGGCTGGCGAGCCCGTCGACGGTCGTCGATCTTTCCGGCCTCGGGCTTTCGGGCATCCGGCGCGAGGGCAATGCGATCGTGATCGGCGCGATGACCACGCATCGCGAGGTGGCGAATTCCGCCGAGGTCGCGCGCGCGATTCCGGCGCTGGTGCATCTCGCCGGCCATATCGGTGACCGTCAGGTGCGCTATCGCGGCACGATCGGCGGGTCGCTCGCCAACAACGACCCGTCGGCCTGCTACCCTTCGGCGGCGCTGGCGCTGGGTGCCACGATCAGGACGACGAAGCGCGAGATCGGGGCCGACGATTATTTCCGGGGCATGTTCGCAACCGCGCTCGAACCCGGCGAACTGATCACCGAGGTGGTGTTCCCGATCCCGGAAAAGGCGGCCTACGAGAAATTCCCCAACCCGGCCTCGCGCTACGCGATGGTCGGCGTGTTCGTCGCGAAGACCGCCTCCGGCGCGCGCGTCGCGGTGACTGGCGCGGGAAACGACGGCGTGTTCCGCCACCGGGAGATGGAAGCGGCGCTGGACCGGAATTTTTCCGCCGATGCCCTTGCGGGCGTCACGACGCCGGAAGACCGGATGAGCAGCGACATCCATGCCAGCGCCGCCTATCGCGCCCACCTGGTCGG
>DASVGZ010000410.1:0-3229 GCA_036379275.1 Acidiphilium sp.
TCAACGGGTGCGCCTCATCAGCCGCCCCCGTTGTCACCCGGATCGAGATCGAGCGGATAACCGTCCCTGCCACCCTGCTTGAAGCGCGGTCCCCGCCGCCCCCGCCGACGATCAACCGGGCGGATGCTGTCGCCGGATGGATCGCGCGGCTGTGGGCGGATGACCTCGACAAGACTGACCAGCTTCGGGCGATCGGGCGCTTGCAGAGTGCGCCGATGCCCGCGCAAGGGAGCGCCCAGCCGGACTAGTTCGGCCTCGACGGCTTCGACGGTTCGGCATATCGCCACCTCGCACCCAGCCGCCCGCAAAAGCTCGTGTTGGGCCTTCTGATGCGGCGCAATTGCGGTTTTCGCGCCCTTGAGTTCTATCCAGAGCACCTTCCCTGGCCATGCCACGACAAGATCGGGCGTGCCTGCCTTGTAGCCGAGGCGCTTGATGCGTGCGGCGACCCGGATCGGCAGCTTGGCATGGCCTCCCGGAATCGTCGTCCACCACGCCGGCGGGATCAGACAAAGCCCGAGCCATTCGGCAACGACTGAATGGAAGATTGATTCACCGTGTTTCATGGTGCTGGCTCCGGCAGTGGCATCCAGTGGGACGGCGCATAGATATGAGCATCCAGACTACCTGCAAGTCGAAGGTCATGCTCACGATTCCTTTCCCAAGGTGCTTTCGGGGCACCACGCGGTGCCGTGCGCCGGGCACCATTTCGCCGAACACAGAGTGCTGTTCGGGTTAGCGAGGCCGACCGGCTTCCCGCTCACGACGCTGCGGGCAAAGGCGGCTCCGGCCTGTTCGAGGACGGCACTCGCCGCGCCCCGGCATCCATCGGGATCGAGCACCGTGCGCGTCGCCCGGGCCGGCTCCTTGCCGCCGTAGATCAGCCAGTCCACCACCACCGACTGGATCGGGGTCTCGGGCAGTCCAAGGAGATAGGCCCCGAATTGAGGGGCATACCAGCCGCCCCCGCGCGCCGAGGTTTTCACATCGGCGAGCACCGGCACATCATCGAGAGTGCCGATCGTGTCCGGGGTGCCCACCACGGTCAGGCCGGCGACCTCGTAGCCGGTGATCGGGGTCTCGATGACGGTCGGCCTGATCCGGGGGAGTGTGAGCCACGCGGCGACGCACTCCACGGCTTTCGCGTGCGCCCGGTCGATCGATGGCAGGTCACGCGAGAGTTCGGTATCGGGCCGTTCGGCAAGGAAATCGCCGATGGCCGCGACGGCATCCCCGGTATCGCCCCCGGCAAGCAGAACGGCAATCGCCGAATGGACACTGGTGCCCACCCGCGCGCCGATTTGAGGCGGCGTCGTCATTCGAATGCCCCACGCTTCCTGCTCGACATAATCGAGCGAGCGGATGGCGGCGCGCCGCGGGCAGTCGGCCCACCGGGCAAGCGCGGAGGCGTGAATCGTTCTCATACGACCTCTCCGGCTGAATTTTCATCGAGAGGGCGTTCCATGGCGGTCGTTGCCGCCTCGATGGCTTCTTCGAGCGCGTGAGCCACCCGGATCGCGCGGGGTGCATCGATGGCGGAAATGGTCAGCATGGGTCCCCGGTTGCATTCACGGGCCGCTTCCAGCGCGTGGAGCGCGGCATCTGGCTGCCATGCGCGAAGGGTGCCGATGGTTTTCAGCCACCACGCTTCCCACGCCTCCCCCGAGTTCAGCGTCGGCGCGTTGGCGGAGCCGAGGACGACCCATGGATTTTCATTCGGCTGCGGGGTGGCATCGCCATCGATTGTCGGTGGCATCACGCGATCCGGGGCTTGGGTAATCGGGTAATCGGCAGCTTCTTCGGCGCTGATGAGCCCGCGCAGCAGGTCAGGGAAAGCATCCCGCAGCGCAAAGCCCCGTGCCCGGAAGGTAAGCATCCGCTCGGGGTAGGTAATCCAGGGGGTATCCTCTCCGTTGCGCCCGCGTTTGAGCCAGAGCTTGGCCTGCTTCGCGTCGGCGACGCTGAATGTCGCCCCGATTCGCTCCACGCTGCCATCCGGCGCGGCGCGTTCCACGACGCATTCCGCCGTCCGCGCATCGCCCTCCCCGACGATGCGCTCGGTCACCCGCAAGCATCGCCGGTCGCGGCGGCAGAGCGCCAGCATGGCATCGCCGTAGACGGCAGGCTTGCCATTGATCACCGCGATGTTCTGGATGGATTGCATTGGTCCGAGTCCTATTTCACTGCCAAGCTGGATCGCCAGCACGATGTTCGCCGGCTTGCCGCGATAGGCAGCCGGCACGAAATCGCTGTTCGCCGCCATCGCGGCAAATTTTTCGAGGTCAGAAAACGTGGTGAGGGCAATGCCGGTCATTTTTCCCCTCCGATCTCGACAAGCTCCTGCATCACTTCGAGCCCGGCGGCGCGCAACAGCCGCTCGGACGGCGGCTGGCGCCCGGTCTCGACCGCGCGAACATACGCTTCGGCCAAGCCGTTCGCCTTGGCCCATGCGCGCCTCGATCCGTCGCCTCGCGCGGCAATCAGGGCTGCCACGACCACGGCGTTTTGCGCCGCACTCAATCGTTTCATCGTTCGGTTCCTTTCGCGGCTTCGTGGACGGCCCATCGCCAGTCCACGTATCGATCCAGATCGGTCACCGCCGATGCCAGATCGACCGTGATGCGCGACAGGCGGGGTTCATCATCCCCGAGCGTCATCGCCTCTTCGAGCGCGCCGATCAGCGCCCATCCAGCCGATACGGCTCCGTGGCAGATTTCACGCTGGGTCATCACAGACCTCCATTCTGATCGAGACGGCGCTCGATTGCCGCATCCGCCGCTTCCGACGCCCAGCGCCGCTCGATTTCGGCTTCGATTGCCGCATAATCCGGCAGGCCGACATCGAGTCCGGCAAACAGCGCCTCGATGCAGTCCGCCAGTGCGTCCGTCTCGCACTTCATGGCGATCGCCTGTAGCGCCTGTTTCACCCCGAACACGGCGTCTCGCACTGCCGTTCGGTGCGCCGTTTCGGCGATTAGCCGGTATTCAATCGACGTGGGCATTGACTTCGTCCTTTGCGGTTTCGACAGTGTTCGGGGGGGGAGTCACCTTTACGAACTCGACAAGGGCTTTTCGTCTGTCACATTCGTCTCCATCGGTGTGGGTTGATATCGTGCGTATTATCTAGAACGCTACAGAGAGGGCGTCAACATTAAAGAACGCGCGACACCGACCCCGACCACGACCGCGACCACGACACCGACGCCGACCCCGACGCCGACCCCGACGCC
>DASVGZ010000411.1:0-2265 GCA_036379275.1 Acidiphilium sp.
CTGCGCGCGCATCCTGACCGCGAGCGGGCTGATCGTGAACCAGTGCGGCGTGCCGTTCATGCAGGCCGACGAGCTGCGCGACACTTCAGCCCGGCGCAAGCAATTCTTTTCCCACGTCACCGCCTATGTCGCGGCGGTTCCCACCTATGTCGGAGGCTACATGACGCTCGGTTGGGCCGGCAAGGATGCCAGCCTGACCGCGCACGACGCGGCGACGATCGCGGAGCGGGCGCGCGCTGCGGGCATTCTCGGCACCACCGAATACTGGTCGCCGGAAATCCACGTGGCCTCGTTCCACCTGCCGCCCTACATCGCGAAGCATCTTCCGTAAAAGAGGCTTTGGTCAGGCTGAACCGTTCCGGCGGTTCAGCCTGAATTGCCGGGTTCAGGAATGGAGTCGGCCCATGGCGAGAAATTTTTCCCGCCGCCTGGCTTTGAGTTCTTCCGGCGCCAGCGCCTTCAGCGGCGCGAGCGCCGTCGCGAGTGCATCGCCAAGCTGATCCAGCGCCATTTCCGGGTCGCGCTGCGCCCCGCCCAGCGGTTCCGTCACGATGCGGTCGATCACGCCGAGCCGCTTCAAATCCTGCGCCGTCACCTGCATGGCATTGGCGGCCTGCGGGGCCATCGCCCGGTCTTCCCACAGGATCGCGGCGCAGCCCTCGGGCGAGATCACCGAATAGATCGCGTGCTCGAACATCAGCACCGTGTCGGCGGCGGCGATCGCGATCGCGCCGCCCGATCCACCCTCGCCGATGATGGTGGCGATCAGCGGCACCGGGGCGGAAAGACAGGCCTCGATCCCCCGTGCGATCGCCTCCGCCTGGCCCCGCGCCTCGGCGTCGATTCCCGGATAGGCGCCGGACGTATCGACGAAGGACAGGATCGGCAGGCCGAACCGGCCGGCCATGTCGATCAGGCGGCGCGCCTTGCGATAGCCTTCCGGGCGCGGCGAGCCGAAATTGTGCTTGAGCCTTGTTTCGAGATCCGACCCCTTCTCGATCGCGAGCACCATCACCGGCTCGCCCTGGAACCGTCCGGGTCCGGCGATGATCGCGGCGTCCTCGGCAAAGGCCCGGTCGCCGGAGAGCGGGGTGAATTCGGTGATCAGCCGGGCGAGCACATCCTTCGCCTTTGGTCGCTCGGGGTGCCGGGCAACCTGGGTCTTCTGCCAGGGGGTGAGCTTCGCATAGAGGGTGCGGAGCTGCCGTTCGGCCTTGGCGCTGAGCTGGGCGACCTCTTCGGCGATATTGATCTCGCCGGGCTCGGTCATCCGGCGCAACTCGTCGATCTTGGCCTCCAGCTCGGCGACCGGTTTCTCGAAATCCAGGAAGTGACGCATCAGCCTCGCCTGTCGCAGAACGGTTCCGAAGTCAAATCAGGCGGTTTCCCGATACAGCTCGCGCCCGATCAGCATCCGGCGGATTTCCGAGGTGCCGGCGCCGATTTCATACAGTTTGGCATCGCGCAGCAGCCGCCCGGCCGGGAATTCGTTGATGTAGCCGTTGCCGCCCAGGCACTGGATCGCCTCCAGCGCCATCCATGTCGCCTTTTCCGCCGCATAGAGAATCGCGCCGGCCGAATCCTTGCGTGTGGTCTGGCCCCGGTCGCACGCCTTCGCCACTGCATAGACATAGGCGCGCGCGGCACTCGCGGTCACATACATATCGGCCAGCTTGCCCTGCATGAGCTGGAATTCGCCGATTTTCCGGCCGAACTGCTCGCGCTCGTGGACATAGGGAATCACGATATCGAGAGCGGCTTGCATGATGCCGAGCGGCCCGGCGGCCAGAACGGTGCGCTCGTAGTCGAGCCCGCTCATCAGCACGTTCACCCCGCGCCCGATGCCACCGAGGACGTTTTCCTCCGGCACCGCACAGTCCTGAAACACCAGTTCACCGGTGTTCGAGCCGCGCATCCCGAGTTTGTCGAGCTTTTGGGCGCAGGAAAAGCCCGGCATTCCCTTCTCGACGATGAAGGCGGTGATGCCACGCGGCCCGGCGCCGGGATCGGTCTTGGCGTAGACCACAAGGGTATCGGCGTCCGGCCCGTTGGTGATCCACATCTTGGAACCGTTGAGGACATAGGCATCGCCGCGTTTGTCCGCCCGGAGCCGCATCGACACCACGTCCGACCCGGCATTCGGTTCGCTCATGGCGAGCGCGCCGACCGCGCTGCCCTCGACCAGGCCGGGCAGATACTTAAGCTTTTGCGCTTCGTTGCCGTTCAGCTTGATCTGGTTGACGCAGAGATTGGAATGCGCCCCGT
>DASVGZ010000412.1:0-3033 GCA_036379275.1 Acidiphilium sp.
CGCAATCGGCAAGGGCGGAATCGTCCGCGACCCGAAAATTCACCGTGCGGTCTGCACCAGGATCGAAACATGGTGGAGCGACCTGCCGGGCTGGCGCGTTCTGGGCCTGACCGACAGCCCGATCACCGGCGGCGACGGCAATCGCGAGTTCCTGATCGCCGCGGAAAAAACTGCTTGAATCCTGAAAATTTTATCGCCACACGCTAACAATCAAAAATTTTCGACGAATCATATGTCTTCTAGTGGAGCTTATGAATTTGACGTTTGAAAAACCAGTCTCGGAAGGCGGGATTCAAACGTCAAATTCGCTCCACTAGTTTTTCTTCACTGGCAGCGCCAGAGCCAATGACAGTTCCTTCAGCCGCGCCCCTGTCACCGGCGCGGGCGCACCCATCATCAGGTCCTCGCCCTGCTGGTTGAGCGGGAAAGCGATCACCTCGCGCAGGTTCGGCTCATCGGCCAGAAGCATCACCATCCGGTCCACCCCCGGCGCCGAGCCGCCGTGCGGCGGCGCGCCATAGCGGAACGCGTTCAGCATCCCGCCGAACCGCGCCTCGACCTCGTCCGCGCCATACCCCGCGATCTCGAACGCCCGCAGCATGATGTCGGGACGGTGGTTGCGAATCGCCCCGGACGACAGCTCGATCCCGTTGCACACGATATCGTACTGAAACGCCTTGATCGTCAGCGGATCCTGCCCGTTCAACGCCTCCAGCCCGCCCTGCGGCATCGAGAACGGATTGTGCGAGAACGCGATCTGCCCGGTTTCCTCGTCGAGTTCGTACATCGGAAAATCGACGATCCAGCAGAACCGGAATTCGGCCTCCGAAATCAGCCCGAGATCATGCCCAAGCTTCGTCCGCACCGCGCCGGCGAATTTCGCCGCCGAATCCCGAGGCCCGGCGGCGAAGAACACCGAATCCCCCGGCTTCGCACCGCACGCCTCGCGGATCGCGGCGCACCGCCCCGGCTCCAGATTTTTGGCGATCGGCCCTTTCGCACCGTCCCCCTCGAAAATGATGTAGCCCAGCCCGCCAGCACCTTCGGCGCGCGCCCATTCGTTCAGCTTGTCGAAAAAGCTGCGCGGCTGCCCGCCGGTTCCCGGCGCCGGAATCGCACGCACCACGCCGCCGCCCGCCACGATCTTCGCAAACAGCCCGAACCCGGAATCCCGGAATTGCTCGCTGACATCGGTAATTTCCAGGGGATTGCGCAAATCCGGCTTGTCCGAGCCGTATTTCAGCAGCGCCTCGTCATAGGCGATGCGCGGGAACGGCCAGTCGCTGACCTGCCGCCCGCCGGAAAATTCCTTGAACAACCCGCCCAGAACCGGCTCGATGGTCGCGAACACGTCCTCCTGGGTAACGAAGCTCATCTCGAAATCGAGCTGATAGAACTCGCCCGGCGCCCGGTCGGCCCGACTCGCCTCGTCGCGAAAACACGGCGCGATCTGGAAATACCGGTCGAATCCAGCCACCATCAGCAACTGCTTGAACTGCTGCGGCGCCTGCGGCAGCGCATAGAACTTGCCCGGATGCAGCCGCGCCGGCACCAGAAAGTCACGCGCCCCTTCGGGCGAGGATGCGGTCAGGATCGGGGTGGTAAACTCGGTGAAGCCGCGCGCGATCATCTCGCGGCGCAGCCAGGCGATCACCTGGGTCCGCAGCATGATATTACGGTGCAGCTTGTCCCGCCGGAGATCGATGAACCGGTAGCGCAGCCGGAGATCTTCCGGGAACTGCGCATCCCCGGCGACCTGGATCGGCAGCACATCCGCCGCCGACTGAACCGCAAGCTCCGCAACCCGAAGCTCGATCTCCCCGGTCGGCAGCTTCGGATTCACGGTTCCCGCCTCGCGCGCCACCACCGCGCCCGTCACGGTGATCACGCTCTCCACCCTGAGCGCCTCGGCCTTTCCGAACACCGCCGACCCGGCCGGAAACACGCACTGGGTCAGCCCGAAATGATCGCGCAGGTCGATGAACAGCAACCCGCCATGATCGCGTTTGGCATGAATCCAGCCGGAGAGCCGTGCCGTCGAGCCGGCATCGGCCGCGCGCAGGGCGCCGCAATCATGGGTGCGATATTCGTGCATGGAGAACCAGTCCTGAATGAAATCCGTGGCAAATGACCGGCCGGCCTCTTTCCTGTCAAGACGGCCCGTGTCACTGACCGGTCATGCAGTCGCAAGCCAAACCCGCGTTTCCCGCACCGGTCCTGATCTCCACCACCGCCGACCTTGCCGCCCTGTGCGACCGGCTCGGATCGGAACCCTTCGTCACCGTCGATACCGAGTTCATGCGCGAGCGCACCTATTTCCCGATTCTCTGCGTGGTCCAGCTTGCCGGCGCCTCGGATGTCGCGGTGATCGACGCCCAGGCTCCCGGGCTCGACCTCGCCCCGCTCGGCGCCCTTCTCGCCAACCCGTCGGTCGTGAAGGTGTTTCACGCCTGCCGGCAGGATATCGAAATCTTTCTCCTGAAATTCGGCACGGTGCCCACACCGGTGTTCGATACCCAGGTCGCCGCCATGGTCGCCGGCTTCGGCGATCAGGCCGGCTACGACACGCTGGTCGCCTCGCTCGCCCACGGCACGATCGACAAGGCCCATCGCTTCTCCGACTGGCAGGCGCGGCCACTCTCGCCGGCACAGGTCGACTATGCCGCCGCCGACGTGACCTGGCTGCGCCTCGTCTATCAGGCCTTGCGCAGCCGGCTGGAACAGGACTCCCGGCTCGACTGGGTGGGCGAGGAAATGGCCATCCTCGCCGAGCCCGGCACCTATCGCACCGAACCCGAGGATGCCTGGAAGCGCCTGAAACTGCGCGGTGCCAACCGCCGCCAGCTTGCCCTGATCCAGGCCATCGCCGCCTGGCGCGAGCGCGAGGCCATGCGCATCGACATTCCCCGTCAGCGCGTGGTCAAGGACGAACAGATCCCTGAACTCGCCGCCATCGCCCCGTCAGGCCCGGACGATCTCACCCGGGTGCGCGGCCTGACCAAGGGCTTCGCCGAGGGCAAATCCGGCACCTCG
>DASVGZ010000413.1:0-4282 GCA_036379275.1 Acidiphilium sp.
GACGCCCGCAACATCCTGGAGGCGCGCGGCCCCCGGCTGCGCAAACTCTCCCTCACCGGCAAGGCAAACGTTTCAGACGAGAACTTCGCCGATCTCGACCTCGTCTACGTCACTCCCAGCCATCAATGCCCGACCTCCGCCACCATGGAGTTCGCGACCCGCGAGGCCCTGCTCGATGTCGCCCGCCGGCACGATATCGTCATCATCGAGGACGACTACGAGAGCGAGCTGAATTTTTCCGGCCAGCCGACCCCCGCCCTGAAAAGCCTCGACCGGTCGGACCGGGTGATCTATGTCGGCAGCCTGTCGAAAACCCTGGCTCCTGGCCTCAGGCTCGGCTACATCGTCGCAGCACCCGAAGTCATTTTCGAGGCCCGCGCGCTGCGCCGGCTGATGCTGCGCCATCCGCCCGCCAACAACCAGCGCGCCGCCGCCCTGTTCCTGCAACTCGGCCATCACGACGCGCTGATCCGCCGCCTCGCCGCGACGTTCAGCGAGCGCGCCACCACAATGACCGACGCCCTGACCACACATCTGCCCGAATTGCGATTCGCGCCGATCACCGGCGGGTCGAGCCTCTGGGTCTCGGGGCCGGACGCACTGGATGGCAGGGCTCTTGCCGAAATCGCCGAACGGGCCGGCATCCTGATCGAACCCGGCGATGTCTTCTTCCATGTGCCAACCGATCCCTGCCCCTGTTTCCGCGCCGGATTCTCCTCGATCCCGACCGACCGGATCGAACCCGGAATCCGCAAACTCGCGCCTCTGGTCAGGGAATTTTTGAAGTCTGACTGATCTTCGTACCCCACATGCAAAGACGCCCGCCTCGAAAGGCGGGCGTCCCGACAGGAACAAGCGATACGTCAGACTTTCACTGTGCCGGGGAGCGCAAGGATCGCCGCCGCGTCGTCATATTCCGGTCTTCTGAGGGCCGGTCCGTCGCGGCCTACTGGGTCAGCTTGAGAGACTTCGCGGCATCGCTCCCGGCCGCCAGCGCGGCATCGCCCGCGGCATAGCCGTTCTTCTGCAGGATATAGGCGGTGACATCCGCATAGTCCGATGCGCTCAGCGAATGCGGCGCGGTCAGCGGCATCTTCGTGCTGATCACCGTGAGCAGCGAGTCCGCGGTCAGGCTCTGCGCCGAGGCCATCTGCTTGAACTTGGCGCCATCCAGCGCCGGGCCGGCGCCGCCTTCCAGGTTCGCGCCATGGCAGGCCGCGCATTTCCCGCTATAGACCGTCGCCCCCTGCGTCGCCTGCGCCGCCGTGTAGACGCCGGTGCCCGCGAACGCGATTCCGCCGGTGAAAGCCGCAGCAGCCGCCAGAGCCGCCGCCAAAGTCAGGGTCTTGTTCATCTGAAATCCCTCCGTGGTCTTATGAACGGTTTTTCCGGATGGGAATGCCAATCCGTCGATCCCGCAAGAGACTATCTCCGGTTGTCAGGATTGAAAAGCATGAATCCGACATTTCATGCGAATTTATCGATGTATCGTCATGCCAGCGTCCGGGCGTCATGGGTGATCCTGCCTCCCATCACGGTCAGGCGAAACGGCGCGTCGGCAAGTTCATCGTCTGGCGCCGCAACCGGATCGACCGTGAAAGCGGTAAGGTCGGCGTGCATCCCCGGCGCGATCGCGCCCGAAAACGCCTCCTCGCCGATCGCATTGGCCGCATGACCGGTCAGCCCGGCCAGCGCCTGCATCGGCGACAAAGCCTGTTCCGGCCGCACCGCCATTTCCGCATCCTGCCCGGCCAGCCGGCGGGTTCGCGCGCAGATCAGCATTTCGCGCGGATCGTAGGGCGCGATCGGCCAGTCCGACCCCAGAACCAGTTTCGCTCCGGTCGCGGCGATATCGGCGCAGCGCCAGCCACGATCCGCGCGTGGCTTGCCGAGCCGGAGCGACCAGTTATCGGTCAGGTCGGCGCGCGAGAACCGCACCGCGTGCGAGGCCTGCATCGACGGAATCACTCCCTCGGCGGCGAACCGGCCGATATCCTCGTCCGGCAGGGTTTCTATATGCTCGATCCGGTGCCGCGCCCGCCGACGCAGCACATCCGGCACCGCGCGGAGCGTATCGAGAACGAAGCGCACGCCGGCATCGCCGATCGCATGGGTCACGGTCTGCACCCCGCGCAACGCGAAGAAATGCACCGCCCGCGCATAGGCTTCGACATCCGGCCAGAGCGAGCTGGTGCCTTCGCCCTTCGTGTCCGGCTCGTGCAGCCAGCCGGTGCCGCCATCGATGGTGCCGTCGATGAAAAATTTCGTGCCGCCGACCCGCCAATGCCGCCCGGCGCAGGATTGCAGGGCGAGAATTTCCTCAAGCCCGTCCTGCGTCACGCCCGGATTGACCCAGGGCAGGACATGCAGCCGCAGCGGCAACTCGCCCGCCGATTCCAGCGCCTTCAGACAGGCGATGCTGTCGCCGTTCGCATCCATCACATGGATACCGGTCAAACCCGAAGCCGCCATCCGGTCGAACAGCGCGCGCAGCGAGGCAACGCGCTCGGCGAAACCGCGTTCGGGCAGCGCCGATCGCCCAAGCTCGATCGCCTCCGCCTCCAGCAGCAGCCCGGTCGGTTTTCCGTTCCCGTCGCAGACGATGTGGGATGCGCCCTTGAAACCGCGCGGCCCGGTAATGCCGGCGCGGGCAAGCCCGGCTCTGCTCATCACCGCGCCATGATAGTCGAACATCAACAGAAACGCCGGCCGTCCGCCAACCGCACCCTCGATCGCTTCCGCGATTTCATCGGTGCCGGCGAAGGCGATCGGGTCGAGGCTGTGGCCGAGCACCCAGGCATCCGGCGCAAGGTTTGCCGCCACCCCGGCGAGCAGATCGCGCAACGCGCCGAGATCGCGCGCAGCGGTCAGATCGACGCCGAGATGCCACTCATTGCCCATCACCGGGTGGGCGTGGCCATCGACCAGACCCGGCGTGAGAAACGCACCGCCGAGATCGACGATTTCGGTCCTTCCGTTCCGCAGACCGATAATGTCGGCCTCGTCGCCGACCGCCACGATCGTCCCGCCCCGGATCGCGACGGCTTCCACCCGCCCCGATGCCTCGCGTGACGGATCGACGATGCGTGCGTTGTGCAGAATCAGGTCGGGCGCTTCACGTGTGGTCATGGCAGTCTCCGATCGTGGTCCTGAATTTTCCGAAATCTCATTCCGCTGCGTCGGGCGGCACGGTGTAGCCGAGCCGGTCCACCGCCTCGCCGCGCGTGGTCACGACGAACACCGTCGCCACCACGGCGATCGCGAGGATCGCGAGAATGTAGATCCAGAACATGTTGGCCGGCGGCGGCTGGTTCGGCTGCACCGAGACGTAGATCGCCTCGCCGACCGAAAGTACGCCGATGACGCTCGGCAGCACATGCCGGAGAAAGCTGAACCGCGCGCGGTCGCGCCGCCAGACATAGACCGGGCACAGCAGCGAGACGAGAAGATAGGCGACGATCAACGGCACCGAGCCGATCCCGGCGAGATAGGCGGTTCCGGTCACCGCATTGCCCTTGAAAACGAAGTAGGAGGCGACGACGAAGAACGCGATCACCAGGTTGAGGAACCAGATCGCCGCCGCCGGAACGCCGGAACGCGGCGAGATCGTGTCCAGCGGTTTCGGCATCAGCCCGCTGCGCGCCGAGGCATAGGTCCAGCGGCTCACATGGGTCAGCGCCGCGATATAACAGCCGCAGGCGCTGGTCACCCCGATCACGATCATCACCCAGTGGAACCAGGGCATGAAATGGTCGGTGAGTTCGACCAGAGGCGCCGCGTTGTTGGGGTCACCGAGCCGGGTCATTCCGGCGGCAGCGCCCTTCCACGCGCCATAGCCCGCCACCGTCGCCCAAGCGACCAGAACATAGAGAACCAGAATCAGGGCAATCGACCCAAGCACCGCGATCGGCACGTTGCGATGCGGATTGCGCAACTCCTCGGCAAGGCCGGCCGAATTCTCCCAGCCGACATAGGCGAACAGAACGGTCGCGAATACGATTCCGTTCAGCCCCGAGAACCCGCCCGGCGACCCGCCCGTGGGATGGAACGGCAGCGCGATGGCGCCGCCCGATTTCGCGAGCACGACCACCGCGAAAATGGCGAGCCCCACCGCCTCGACCGCGAACAGAATGAACGACACCTGGGTGGAGGCCGAAATGCCGCGCAGCAAAATCGGCAGGCTCACCGCGATTCCGGCGAGCGCGATGATCAGCCACCAGACATTCGGCAGATCGCAGGCCGCCTGCAACCATGAGCCGAGAAACACCGAAACCGAGGCGAT
>DASVGZ010000414.1:0-11348 GCA_036379275.1 Acidiphilium sp.
GCCATCCATGCCAACCGCACGGTCGCCGCGGCCGCAAATCCTCCCGAAACCTTCGCCCGAATTCCATCGAAAACCGCCTCGTCCCGGCCGCGCATAAAATCGTCACTGCGAGGCCGTGTAACGGCCGAAGCAGTCCATCTCGTCGCAGGCACTCCCATGACACGGACAATCCGCCGTGCCGCGCGCTCACCCCCATAACCACGCACGACCCCGCGCCCGCCCAACCCTGCCCGAACCTCTCGGGCGGGGCCGCAGGCGTTGCTCACCCCATCGTGATGCCCATGATCCCCATCAGAACGAACATCACCGCCCAGCCGAGATCGAGGTTGACCCAGTAGCGGGTAATCGCCCGCAAACCGAGCCTGCGGAACACCACGAGCGCCACCGCCGAACCGGTCAGGAACAACGGAACCGCCATCGCGGCGCTCACCGCCAGCGCGATCACGGTTGCGCCGAGAATCTGCCCGCCCAAGTGCGGCCCGAACGCCGCCGCCCAGGTGCTCATCAGGGTCAGGTTGATCAGCATCGGCACCATCATCACCGGTGAGGCGCAATGGGTGAGGCCCATGCAGAACGACCAGTGTACCGGCCGGTCCGGCCGGATCCGGGCGATGAATCTCGGATGTTGCGGTCGCAGGATTTTATAGGCACCGAAGCCGATCAGGACGACGCTGGCCAGAGATCCTGCCCGCATCGCCGCCGACATCGAAAGCAGCCCGGCATTCAGCACCGCGAACGCGATCCCCAGAGGCACCAGAATCACCGCCATCGACAGGAAATGCCCGAAGGCGAGCGCCCAGGTGCCCAGCAGAACCGCCCGTTCCGAGCGGGTTTCCAGCCCGCTTCCGACCGCCCGCAACCAGCCCATCGGCGGATTGATGCCCTGATACACCCCCATGCCGATCGCCATCAGCCAGATCGGGGTCTGATCCATCATCGCCCCGTCCCGCTCAGGCGGAGGCGAAACAGAAGCTTTCGGTCGAACAGTCGCCGCCTTCCAGCCGCACCTGATGCGCACCGTAAGAGGCACCGAATTCGATCAGGAAGTCTGGATCGGCCCGGAACCCGGCCTCGTCATTGTGGCACATCACCATCTGGCCCGGTACGTCCTGCGGGTAGAACTGGGTGTCCCAGGTGCTGTAAAGCGAGTTGGTGAAATAGACCCGCCTGCCGTCCCGGCTGATCTCGACCATCTGCGGCCCGCCATGAAACGCCTTCCCCGAGGGATGCGGAGCGCGGGCGGCGATACCGCCGACTTTCACCGTGCCGGTGAGTTTGGGTGCCATCGGGTCGCTCACGTCGTATTGCCGCATCTCGCCGGTGCCCCAGCAGGCGACGTAGAGAAACCGGTCGTCGAGCGAGAGGTCGATATCGGTGATCAGCGGCGGAACCGCTGAAAACGGCTTCAGCAAGTCAGGCAGCAGCGCCGGATCGGCCGGCTGCGGCGGAATGATCGCGGTCTTTTTCGCGTGGAATTTGCCGCCCTCTCGCCACCAGGTCCAGATCGAACCCTCCAGATTGGTGTTGTCGATCACCACGCCGAGGAAGCCGTAATCCTTGGTCGGTTCGTGTGCCGGACGGATTTCCAGCGCCATCTGGTGATTGGCGCCGAGATCGATGCTCTGGATGTGCCGCCGGCCGCGCAGATCCCAGAAATGCAGCTTGTGGCCATACTGCCCGCCGATCAGCGCCTCCGGCACCACGCCATTCTCGAACAGCGGCGGTAGCCCCCATTCGCTGGAGACCATGTAGTCATGCGGCATGTTCCACCAGAAATCGTAATGGGCATACTGGTCGCCGCGATCAATCTCCCATTGTCCGCGAATCTCGAAACTGTCGCAGTCGAGGATGAACACGCCGGCCGGGCTTTCGTCGCCGTTGACGCCCTTGCCGCCGAGCGCGCTGATATAGACCCCCTCCGGCCCGCAATGGACGGTATGCAGACGGGAGTAGCCGGTCTTGCGCTTCACCTCCTCGGGTTCGATCACCTTGACGATTTTCGGCGAACGCGGGTCGGGTTTGGTATCGATGATATAGATGCGCGACGAGCGGATGCCCGGCACCACCAGATAGCGTCGCTCGCTGAACGCATGGCCACTGGTCGGGCAGAGCGAGGAACTGCACGCGCTCCAGCCATAATGGTGCAGTTCGTCGCCGATATGGGGCAGGACCAGTGTGTTGAGCACCGAACCGAACCGGGGCGAGGCCGGATCGAGATCGACCACGGCGAGCGCATCCGCCTTGCTCTTGTCCTTGCTCAGCAGGGCGACATAGCCGATGGTTTCGGCCGCCGCCTCCATCGCCAGCCGCGCCGAGGGATAGAAGGTCGGGTCCGGTCTCATCTGAACGAGACTGCTCATGTCCATCATCCTCCTTGTTTCGGTTCAGGATGACACAGAAAAACCGGATGCGGGAAAAAAGTGATCGCGATCTCGCCGGCGAGGCCGCCACCGGCTTCATGAACAGATGGTCAGGTTCCCGGTTTGGCCCTTCCGGCCGGACGCCGCTATGGGTAGAACCGCCGCCGGCGTATAGTCGACGGGCCGGCCCGGCCAGGCGGCTCCCACCAGTTCAAGGATCTGATCAGACGTGACCACGACCGACCTGTCTGCAACCGAACGCGCGATCAGGGCGTCCGAACCCAGGACATCGTTCACCATTTCGGCGGATCGCGGCTGGGTTCAGCGGTTTCAGCTTGCCGGCACCGATTTGCGCGAAGGTGTCGGATTGTGGCGGCTCGCCTGGTCGCTGGCCTTCGCGGATATCCGGCTGCGCTATCGCGGCTCGGCGCTCGGGCCGTTCTGGCTCACCCTGTCGACCGCGGTAATGATCGGCGCGATGGCGTTTCTCTATGCCGACCTGTTTCACGCCAAAATCCATACCTATATCCCCTATCTGACCGTTTCGATCATCCTGTGGAACTACCTCAACCTGATGGTTTCCGAAGGCTGCACCTGCTTCACCCAGGTGGAATCCATGGTCCGGGGCATACGGATGCCGTTCACGGTCCATGCCGCGCGCAGCGTGATCCGCAACACCATCATTCTCGGGCACAATGTCGTGGTCGTGGTCGCGGTGTTCGCGATCATGGGCATTCCGGTCTCGCTCAAGTCGCTCTGGGCGATTCCAGCCTTTCTTCTCTGGGTGATCGACGGTTTCGCGATCTCCCTCCTGCTCGGCGCCTTTTGCGCCCGGTTCCGCGACGTGCCGCAGATCATCATGTCGGTGATGCAGATCGCGTTCTTCGTCACCCCGATCATGTGGTACACCAAACTGCTGGACGGTCATCCCGCCGGGGAACTGCTGATCCATCTCAATCCGTTCTATTACCTGCTCGAAATCGTCCGCGGCCCGCTGCTCGGCACGGAGGTGACGTTCCACATGGCCCTGACGGCGGTGCTCATTTCGGCCTTTCTCATCCTGGTCGCGGCGCTGGGCTTCGCCCGCACCCGTGGCCGCATCGCGTACTGGGTGTAAGCGTATGACCTCCCTGACCGCGTTCGGCCTGTCGGTCGCATTCCCGCTCTATCATGGCGAAAACCGTTCACTGAAGAAGACCGTGATGAGCCGCGCCTCCGGCCGGTTCGCAAAGGACGATCGCCAGCGCGTGGTCGTTCAGGCACTGAAGGATATCTCGTTCTCGCTCCGCTCGGGCGACCGGCTGGGCCTGATCGGCTCGAACGGCTCGGGCAAGACCACTCTGCTGCGCACCCTGTCCGGCATCTACCAGCCGGCGGCGGGAACCCTGTCGATGGAAGGACGGCTGACCTCGCTGCTCGATCCCGGCCAGGGAATGAATCTCGAACTCTCCGGCTGGGAGAACATCCGGCTGCGCGGCTATTTTCTCGGCCTGAACAAGGCGGACATCGCGCGCCTGGAAGCCGATGTCGAGGATTTCTCCGAACTCGGCCAGTTTCTCGACCTGCCGGTGCGCAACTATTCCTCCGGCATGGTGGTGCGCCTCGCCTTCGCGATGGCGACGGCGGTCAATCCGGAAATCCTGATCATGGACGAATGGATTCTGGCCGGCGATGCCGGGTTCATGGACAAGGCGAGGCAGCGGGTCGAGACCATGGTGCGGCACGCCGACATTCTGGTGCTCGCGAGCCATCAGGCCGGGATTCTGGCGCAATGGTGCTCACGGCTGATCTGGCTCGATCAGGGGAAAATCCGCGCCGAGGGCAGCCCGATGGAGGTTCTGTCCCAATACCTCCCGCCGGAGCAGTTCGAAGAAATCGAACGGGCGAATACCCGTCTCGCGGCGAAGGCGATCGTCTGATCGGGACATGACCGGGTTGCCCCGGCCATGTCCGCTCCGGATCAGAACCGGTATTTGAAATAGAAGCGGTTGCTGAAATAGGGATTCTTGTAGATGCCGACATCGCCGCGATTCTCGGCGACCTGAACGTCGGTGTCGTCCTCGATGTAGAGCCCTTTCAGGATCGACGACAGGTCGTAGGACGCGCCGACCTGCAAGGCCCAGAGCTTCTGGTTCGGAATGGTCGGCCCTGCCGCGAAACCGTAGGCGCCGGTATAGCTGTAAACGTCGCCGCCATGACCGTAGCGGGCAACGTAGCGGACGTAGTTGGCGCTGAGGTTCAGCTTGTCGTTCAGGAAGGCGAACTTGGTCGCGATGCCATAGGCGAAGCCCGGACCGAGAACCTCGAGGCCGGTCTGCATCGTGTCGGTGAAGTCGGTTCCTGACAGATCGTTATAGGGATGAACCAGCCCGCCATGCCGGTACGAATTGTAGTGGACCGGGCTGTAATCGCCGATCAGCGCGATCGTGGCGTTCTTGTAGGTCACACCGAGCTTGCCGCCGAAAATCTGGGCATCGACAGAATCGGCATTCCCGTCGGTGAACTTCATGACGCCGTCACCCGAGGAATTGCCCTCGGTGGTGAGCTGCCCGGCGCCGAACACCGTGAGATCCTGCGAGATCGGCTGGGTCACGTCCGCCTCGGCATAGAAAAGCTGGGCGTATCTGTAGAAGTTATAATACCAGCCCTGAACCGTGAACTCGGTGGTGCCGTAATTGTCGTGGAACAGGGCTCCGACGGTCAGAAAACCGTTGGTCGGCGAACTGGTGTAGCGGTTGCCGGACGTGAAGGCGCTGCTGTAGCGGCTGTCATAGTTCAGCATCCGCGCCGCGAACACGCTGAATTTGGTATTGTCCGGGCTCAGTTCCATCGGTCCGGCATCGACGCCCCCGGTCTTGGTGGGAACGAAGTTGATCTTGCCGGCAACGCCCATGAAAGCGCGCGGACTGAACGTATAGTAGTCCGGGTTTGCCCAGGGCGTGCTGATCAACTGCCGGCCGAGACGGACTTCCAGATAGTTCGACTGGTATTGCAGATAGGCCTGACGGATACTCTGGATGCTGTGATAGCTGCTGGTCAGTTCGGATGAGCCGCGCGCATTGTTGTAGATACCGAGCGACTGCCCGGTATAACCGGCGACCCCGACACTGAAGCCCTCGAACGAGCCGGTATGCACGATCAGATGGCCGCCGACGCCGAAGGCACCGGCATCCTTTGGACCATTGCCGTTGTGCAGATAGTTGAAGTTGAGCAGGCCGACCATGCCCGAGAACGTCGTATCCTTGAGAGCCTGCTCGAAGCTCTGCGCGTTCGCGACAGGCGCGATCAGCATGGTCGAGACCATCAGCGCCGCGGCAAAGCCGAGCTTGCGTGGAAGGGCGCCGGACCGGCGGTTCGGGGGTTGTTGTGCGTTCAGCATTCTGATCTCCCAGATTGAACGGAACTTGAAGCATCCCGTTCGGTTGACATTTTAATTAACTTATAGTTATGGATGAGGCGCGAATCCCGACCGGACGCGCCACGGCCTCCAAGGCCGCCGTCGCAACCCCGCGCGATACGTTCACGGGATGCGGCGAGAAGCTTCCGGCGGCGGATATGGCTGCAAGACAGGATGCACGTCCTGGTGTCGATCTCCCTTTTCCAGTTGCCCGGCGCGGCAGAATTCGAAACGGCCTGCTTGCGCGAATTATTTTTACTCTTTAATAAACCCTTAAGGAGCGGCGTGTTCGGTGTCAATACGAAATCGTGCCGGCGACGGGGCGGCCGCGAAGGCGACAGGACAGGAATGATGGACAAAAGCCGGGCATGACCAGACCGCGTGTCAATTCCGCGCTGATCCGGCGCATCAATACCGCCCGGCTGTTTCACACCATTCGCCAGAATGCGGGAATTTCGCAGCGGCAGTTGTCGCGCATCTCGGGGATCGATCCCGCGACCATCTCGATCATCATCAACAATCTCGAAGCGGCCTCGATCGTTCGCCGCGTGGCGGATGCGCCGACCGGCCGCGCCGGTCGCCCGACCTCCGCACTGAGCATCGACGCGCGTGCCGGTTATCTCGCCGGCATCGGCATAGAGCCGGATGCGATCCGCATCGGACTCGCCACGATCGATGGCGCCCGCTGCGCCGATCTCGTGGTTCCCGGCAGCCTCGATCCCGATGCCGCGCTTGAAGCGGTGCGCACCGGGCTTGCCGCCGTGATGCGCACCGCCCGGGCCCGGCGCGGCGCTTTGCTGGGGGTCGGCATCGCGCTGCCCGGTCTGGTGTCGCTCGACGGAAGGGTGGTGTTCGCGCCCAATCTCGGCTGGCGCGATCTCGATTTCGTCGCAAGCCTGCGGCAGAAGCTGAAATGCCCGATCCGGCTGGAGAACGACGTGAAGGCCGCGGCGATCGCCGAGCATCTGTTCGGCGCCAGCCGCGACGTTGCCGATTTCATCTACGTGATGGGACGGTCGGGTATCGGCGGCGGGCTTTATCTGATGGGCGAACTCTATCGCGGGCCGTACGGCCTCGCCGGCGAGATCGGTCATATGAAGATCGTACCGGGCGGACGGCTGTGCGGTTGCGGCGGGCGCGGCTGCTTCGAGGCCTATGCCTCGGAACGCGCGATCCTGGCCGAGCTTGCCACACGGGGTCATCCCGCGCGGAATGTCGACGCGGTTCTGGCCGCCTGCCGCGCCGGCGATCCGTCGGTTCTCGCGGTAATCGCCGAGGCCGGCACGCATCTCGGCCTCGGCCTCGCCAATCTGATCAATATCGTGAGCCCGCGCCGGGTCGTGCTCGGCGGCAGCCTCGCCAGACTGGCTCCATTCCTGCTGCCTGCCGCGGCGGCGGCACTGGACGAGAATGCCCTTGCGGCGATTCGGCACGATGTCGAACTGGTGGTTTCGGTCATGGGCGACCATGCTGCGGCGATGGGCGGAATCGCCCTTGCACTGCAGCAGTTTCTCGACGATCCGCCGGCACGGCTCGGCCATGCGGCTATCGGCGATGCCGGCTAGCGGCTCCTCCGCCGATCCATCGGACACTCCTCGCCGGCATACAAAGCCGCCCAACCTGGTTCCCTCCACCTGTTTCGCCGTTACTTCCGGCCGGACGCATGTTCCACGGACCTTATCGGGTGCCACGCTTGGAATTTTGTTCCAAAATCATGCTGTCCGGCAGAATGGTCAAGCGGCTTGTATGGAACTCGCGGGCTGAATTCGAAAAAATCGAAAGGTGTTGCAAATTTACAAAGAGCTTTTCATCGTCGATTGTTTCCCCTTCAGCGCCGAACGGACCGGTCATATTCGGAATTCAAATTCCTTGTTTTTGTCATTTTAGAATAATAAATCCGAAGACCTGTCAAGAAAAATCGCACTCCGGTTTCGAAGAATTGAAAATTTTCCTGACAGGAACGACGACATTTCGATGAGCCCGGGTGATCCGGCGTGCCGGCTCGGCGATTCGGCCATTCTGGATATCGGGCGTGAGAATGCGCGAAAATCAGCGATCTGGTTCGCGCGATGCGCGAGGCGGGACACCGATTCGCAGGGCAAAAAGCCGGAGAACTTTCGATTCATAGGGAATTCGAAAGCTCTCCGGCAAGTCGGGACTCAGCTTGGGGAAGGAAGTTTCTTCAGATCGCACCGGCAATGCGCCGGAAAAACCAGACGGGCGGTTGTCCGCCTCGCCTGGAGTTTTTTGTCGGGATCAGACGGGGATCCCGACGCCGGGCTTCAGAGGCCGCCCAGGTTGCCGAGGCCGAGACCGCCGAGTTCCTTGGTCAGGGAGCCGAGAATGCCGCCGAGTTCGGATTCGACCGCGCCGAGCACGCCGGTCAGGGTGCCGGTCACTTCCGAGATCACACCGGTGATTTCGCCCAGAACACCACTCAGGATGCCGCCGAGCGGGTCGCTGCTGCCGGCGGCGCCGGAAACGGCGGCAATCTCGTCGATGGTCAGTTCGCGGATCGTTCCTTGATTATGCATTGGTATTTTCTCCACAGGTTTTCAGATGAAGCCCAGGCGCCGCACGGTTTTTGCCGCGCATCGGCCGGCCCGTGAAGGCCGAGAGAGCCTGGTCTCCGGGGAATGGCCGGAGTCGATACGTCTCTCCGATTGTCTCGCGCTCCCTACAACGAGACGTAGTTAACGAAAATGAGATTATTCAACCATAAATGTGATTGTCAACACGTTATGAGATAATTTTTTCTTGATGCGCAACCATGTGGTGTGAAAGAGCCCGCCGGGCAGCAGAAAGACCTCGGATAAACTCTCAGACCAGGGCGGCGGCCGTCTCGCCGGACCGGATCGCGCCCTCGATCGTCGCGGGCAGCCCGGTCGCCGTATAATCGCCGGCAAGGGCGAGGTTGTTCAGTCCGATCTCGGCTTTCGGCCGGCGCGTGAGCTGTTCGGGGGTTGCCGCGAAGGTCGCACGCTTTTCCTTGACCACCCGGCAGGGCGGCATGGTACGCGGCAGGCCGAAGGCGCGCCTGAGATCGGACCAGACTTCCGCCGCAAGCGCATCGGCATCGGCGTCGAGACGGTTGTTGGCGGCGCTGATCGTGACCGAGACAACCTCGGTTTTCTCGAACACCCATTCCGCCGCCCCGCCGATCAGCCCGTAAAATCCGGCCTCGCCGGCGTCGATCCCGGCACGGAAATGCAGGTTCAGGATCGCCTCGAACGCGTCCGGCACCACGAGGCCCGGTATCAGGTCGGCGGCGACCCAGGGCGGGACGGCCAGGATCACATGGTCGTCCGGGGTCACGATCTCGTCGGTGTTCGGCCCGACCAGCCCGGTGACACGGCCGTCCGAAATGGTCATACCGGCGATCCGCGCGCCGAAGCGCAACTCGGTGTCATGCCCGCGCAGATAGGACAGGGCGGGATCGACGAAGCTTTCCGACAGTCCGATTTTCGGAAATCGCGGCATCGATGCCTGGCCACCGCGCCTGATGCTTTCGGCGACGACGGCGGCGAGCGGGGCCACCGCGGCACTCTCAGGTTTTGTGTTGAGGGCGGCGACCGCCAGTGGTTCGAGCAGGTTTCCGTAGAGCGGATCGAGATCGCCGAGCAGCGCCGCGACCGTGTCGGTCTCCCGCGCATGGTCGAGCCGGCGCAGCGCGAGATAGTCGCGCGCCCGCGTGTTCGGCACCCGCCAGGATTTGCACAGCACCCACCAGGGCAGCCGGCCGCGATTGAGCCGCAACGTCCAGGCCGCGCCCGAGACCAGATCGATGAACGGAAACACCGGCCGTTTCGGTCCGGTCAGACTGTCCGCCGCGCCGATCCGGGCGAGATAGGCCATGGTCGCGTGATTGCCGGAGAGCAGAAGGTGATTGCCGTTGTCGATCCGGCAGCCCAGCGTGGCGTCCTCATAGGAGCGGCAGCGCCCGCCCGCCCATTTCGCCGCTTCGTACAGCACCACTTTCCTGCAGCGTCCGGCCAGTGTGGTCGCGGCGGCAAGCCCGGCCATGCCCGCGCCGATCACGTGAACCCGGCCGGCCATCTCAGTCGCCCCGGTCGGCGAGGAGAAGAAGCTGGGCGCCGAGCGCCAGCTTGCGCCAGAGCGGCAGACGGGCCCGGCGCCCGGAATGGACGAAATTGTCCCGGCGCATCGCGGCCAGCAGCGGGCGATAGGAAGCGGCCATCATCCGCGCCGGACGCATCGCGTGCGGATCGCACCGGCGCATCGCCGCCTCGGCCCCGGTGTAATGGGCTTCGGCCTCGGCCGCGACCGAGGCGAGAACCCGGCCGAGCCCCGGTGCGCGCAGAATGGTCGCGGGATCGGCGGCGATACCCTCGCGGTCCAGCGCCTCGCGCGGCAGATAGAGCCTGCCGCGTCCGGCATCCTCGGCAACATCGCGCAGGATGTTGGTGAGCTGGAGCGCGCGGCCGAGATGGCGCGCAACCCGGTCTCCGGTCTCCGACACTTCGCCGAACACCCGGATCGACAGTCGTCCGACCGCCGAGGCGACACGATCGCAATAAAGATCGAGCAGTTCGGCGTCAGGAGCGACGATCGGTTTGCCGGCGTCCATCTCCATGCCGTCGATGACAGCGTGGAAATCCTCCCGGCGCAGCATGTAGCGCTGCGCTGCCCAGGCGAGCACCCGGGTCACCGGACCGTCCGCCCCGCCGGCCGCGAGAGTGTCGATCCGCGCGCGCCAGGCATCCAGCTCCCGGCGCTTGTCGGCAAAGGGCGCGTCCTCGTCGGCGATGTCGTCCACCAGGCGGCAGAACGCGTAGATGCCATACATCGCGGTGCGGCGCGGCGCGGCCAGCACCGTCATGCCCCGGTAGAACGAGGTGCCGGCGGCGCGCGTCGCAGCGGCGACGAAAGCCGCATCCTCTGGCGCTGCCGATACGGTTTCGAGCATCAGGATATGCGCCCGATGGCGAATCGCGGCAGGGATGCGAGAACCGCACCGATCGCATCCGGCGCGCGCAGCCTCACCCGGGTCGCGAGCGGGTCGCCACGCAGCAGCCGCGCATGGAGCCGGCGCGCGAGGCGGCAGATGATCGCGGTTTCCACCCCGAGCCTGCGCGCCCGGACGAGGCCCGGCAGTGCGCTCGCCCCCGCATTCAACCGGGCGGTTTCCGCCAGCATCGCGTCGAACACCCGGCGCAGGCCGGGACTGGTCGAAGATGCGCGAACATCCTCGGGTACGGCGCCCTCGCGGGCGAGCCAGTCGCCGGGCAGATAGGACCGGTCGAGATCGGCGAAATCCCGTGCGCAGTCCTGAAGATGGTTCAGCACCTGAAGGCTGGCGCACAGCACGTCGGACGCCGGCCAGGTCGCCTCGCTCTCGCCGTGCAGGTCGAGCACGTAGCGCCCGACCGGCGCCGCCGAATACCGGCAATAGGCCATCAGTTCGCCCCAGTCGGCATAGCGGGTCTTCACAGCGTCCTGCCGGAACGCGATCAGCAGTTCCCGTGCATGGACCGGCGACACCCCGGTCTCGGCCAGGCTCGCGCGCAGCCGCGCCGCCGTGGGCGATGCGTCGTCTCCGGCGGTACCGGTCAGCACCGCCTCCATCGCAT
>DASVGZ010000415.1:0-2371 GCA_036379275.1 Acidiphilium sp.
TGACCGGCTTGAGCAGCGCCTGCGGGTTCTGGGCGGCGAGAATGATTCCGTCGGTGCCGGCGGTGACCGCGTTGTTGACCATCGCGATCTGGCCGGCGAGGTCGAGTCCGCTGGCAGGGGCTTCGAAGTTCACGGTAACGCCGAATTTCTTCGCCGCCGCGTCGGCGCCGTCGCGCACCGCGAGCCAGTAGGGCGAGGCGTTGGATTTGGTGATCAGCTCGAACTGGTAGTGCTTCGCGGGGCTGGCCGGAACCGGCAGCGCGGCGGTTGTGGCGCTCGCGGTCGAGGCGGCGCTGGCGGAAGGCACGGTCAGGGCGGCGGCGGCGAGCGCGGCGGCGCTCAGGCCGGAGATGAGCAAACGCTTGGTCAGCATGATTCTCTCCCTTGTTTTCAGTGTTTGGCATCCACGTCGGCATAGCCGGTCATGTAGCGGATCAGTTCGGTCTGCGAGGTGTCGGCCGAGCGTGCATCGAACACCGCGCGGCCGCGATACATCACCATCACCCGGTCGCAGATTTTCAGGATTTCGACGAGGTTGTGGCCGATGAACAGCACGCCGATTCCCTCGCTCGCCAACTGGCGTGCCATTTTCAGGACGTTTTCGGTTTCCATCACCGCGAGTGCTGCGGTGGGCTCGTCCATGATGACGATCTTCGCCTTCCAGTAAAGCGCGCGCGCGATCGCCACCGCCTGACGCTGGCCGCCGGAAAGATCGAGCACCCGCGCCGAGGGATCGGGGATATGGCTTTCGATGCGGGCGAGCAGGGTGGCGATCTCGCCATGGATCTTGCCTTCGTCGAGCATCGGGATCAGGCCGGCGAGGCGGCGCACCGGCTCGCGGCCGAGAAAGATGTTGGCGCCGACATCGAGATGATCGGCGAGGGCGAGATCCTGATAGATCGTCTCGATTCCGGCGTTGCGCGCGTCGCGCGGGGTGCGGAAGGTTACATCCGAGCCGCCGAGGCGAATGGTGCCGGCATCCGGGCGATGCACGCCGGAAATCACCTTCATCAGGGTCGATTTGCCGGCGCCGTTATCGCCGACCACGCCGAGCACCTCGCCGGGGGCAACCTGCATCGAAACCCCGCGCAGCACCTCGACCGCACCGAAACGCTTGTCGATTCCCGAAACTTCGAGAGCAGGCGCTGTCATGCCGGACCGGAGCCGGCTCTGGCGGTCATTTGTGTCTGGATGAGCCGTATCGTCATCGTTTCCCCTCGCTGCCGGACCGATTGGTCCAATGGTCCGGCCATTCGTTGGTTCCGCTTACCAATAATCGACGGAGGCGACAAGCATGGGCAAATTTAGGTCGGTTCGCTCATTCGCGCAGAAAAATATCGATCACCATGTCGAGATGGACGATCATCGCGGCGCGCGCGGCGCTTTCGGAACCGGCACGGATCGCCTCCAGAATGGTCGCGTGCTGGGCCTCGGACCGCGCGATCATGTCGGTGGTGGTGTAGAGCGACTGGATGCGCCGGAACATGCCGCCATAGGCGTGGCCGAGCAGAAGGATCATGAACTGCTCGAAGGCGGCATTGCCGCTCGCCTGGGCGATGCGGATATGGAACATCCGGTCGCCCGGATGGGTGGTGGAGCGCGCCCGATTGTCGGCGACGTTCTGGGCGAAGGCGGCCTCGATCGCCGCGATCTCGGCGGCGGTGGCGCGCCGCGCGGCGAGGGCGGCGGCCTCGGGCTCGATCAGACGGCGGGCCTGAAGCAGCGCGAAGGGCGGTATCTCGACATCGAGATCGGGCGCAACCGGCAATTCGGGGTCGGGGCCGGGACGGGTCAGGCGCATCACCCGGCGCATCAGCGAATCGCCTTCCGCCTCGTCCGGCGGCGCGGTGCGGACCAGAACCCCGTCACCGACCCGGACATCGACGAGGCCGATGACCTCAAGCGCGATCAGCGCCTCGCGCACCGAGGAACGACTGACCCCGAGAGCCGAGGCAAGGTCGCGTTCCGGCGGCAGATAGCTGCCCGCCGTGTAGGTGCCGCTGGCGATCAGGTCACGGATCTGGTCCGCGATCTGGCTGTAGATCCGGCGGTTGCGGATCGGTTCGAGAGCCATGCGTCGTCCGGTTTCCTCCATGGCGGCCTTGCGCGGCGCAAGGCGGCTTGTTACTGGATGTCTAGCATTGGTCCGGCCTTTGAGCCAATGGGCCGGTTGAGGGGGCTTTCCAATGACCCGTATAACGGGTTTCGAGACCTGCGATCTACGGTTTCCGACCTCGCGTCAGCGCGACGGCTCGGACGCGATGAACCCCGATCCCGATTACTCCGCCGCCTATGTGATCCTGCGCACCGATCAGGACGGGCTGGACGGGCACGGGCTGACCTTCACCATCGGGCGCGGCAATGAAATCTG
>DASVGZ010000416.1:0-2647 GCA_036379275.1 Acidiphilium sp.
CCGGCGGCGCCGCTCCGCCGCAAGCAACTGGCGGCGCTTCAGAGCGCCGATTAAACGCCGACGTTGAGCTTTTGTTAGCAAATCCGTCCGATACTGCCGGGGAAGCCGATATGGCACCGAGCTTGTAGAGCACTGCGCCAACCTGCCGTCAGGGGCGCCCGTGCCGGAGGGATTTCATGGCCGGCACCGTTCACAGTACGACTTTCCATCCTGTCAGCACACCCGCGCCGGACTGGAGCGATGCGGTGAACTGGTCGAGCGGAATCGTGCCGGATGCCGGGGTCGTGGCCGAACTTGCCGGGGTGACCGCAATGGTCGACCCCGGCATCGTCCTCGACACAACGATCGACCTGTCCGGCGCGGCGCTGATCGGCAATGGCGGGGCAATCGCGCTCGGCGCGGGCGCCATCGCTTCGATAACGGGCATCGATGCGCTTTATGCCGATGACTCGTTCGTCAACTGGGGCAACCTGGATCTCGGGGCCGGATCGGCTCTCGATGTCGTGGTCGATCTCGGCGCGGTCAGCGGGCTGACCAGTGCCCCACCGCCCAGTTTCGCCAATACCGGCACGATCGATATCGAAACCGGAGCGACGCTCGACATCCGGGGCACCGAATTCGAGAATTACGGCACGATCCTGCTCAAAGGCGGCACTCTCAAGGTAACCGGCGGCGCGATCGGCGGGGAAGGAATAATCAATCTGGCGGACGGCGCCCTTGCCGTATTCGGCGATCAGGTGGCGGAGCAGGATTTTGCGTTCGGCCCCGGTGGCGGCACGGTGGTTCTGGACGATGCCGCGCCGGGTGCGGGCGTGACGGTCTCGGGCTTCGGTGCCGGCGACACCCTGGCTCTGCCCGACCTCGCCGATGCGCGAATCGTCCAGAATGCGGACCGGATCATCATTCTGAACCGGGCGGGCCAGGTCGAGGGCGGTTTTGTCGATTCGTCCGACGCACGCCTCGCGGCGATTGCCGAAGGATCAGGCAGCGCGATCGTCGCGGCCGACCCAGCCTTTGCGACGGTCACCGCGAATCCGCCCTGCTTCGTGCGCGGCACCGCGATTCTCACACCATCCGGCTATCGTCCGGTCGAAACCCTGATCCCCGGCGATCATGTCGTCACCGCCTCGGGCTTGGTCGAACCGCTCATCTGGGCAGGCTCGCGCAAACTCGATCTCGCAGTACATCCTGCCCCGGAACGGGTGCACCCGATCCGCATCGAGCCGGATGCCCTCGCTCCCGGCGTGCCCCGCCGCCCGCTTCGCGTATCGCCCGATCACGCGCTGTTTTTCGACACTGTGTTGATTCCGGTGAAACATCTGGTCAACGGCGCGACCATTCTGCGCGAAACCGACTGCACAATGGTCTGTTATCATCACGTCGAACTGGCGCGGCACGGTCTGGTTCTGGCGGAAGCGGTCTCGTGCGAATCCTATCTCGATACCGGCAACCGCGCCGGATTCGACCGGGTTCTGGCCTGGCCGGTGCGCACGAAACGCCAGAACCGTGACGCCTGTGCGCCGCTCTGCACCGCTGGCCCGGTGCTGCACGCGGTTCGGGCGCGGCTTCATGCGCGGGTGCTCGAACGCGGATTTTCACCCCGTCACGACGATGCAATCGATGTCCGGGTCGATGGAACCGCCTTGCCGCGCCGGCCCGGTCCTGCAAACGAGATTCGGTTCCGTCTTCCCACACACCATTGCGGATCGGCGACGATCCACTCGGCCCGCTTCGTTCCGGCCGATTTCGATCCGGCCTCGGAAGACCGGCGGGAACTCGGAATCGCCCTTGCCTATCTCCGGGCCGGGCGCAAACGTCATACACCCGAAGCTCTTGCCGAAGCAGGGTTTCACCCGCGCGCCGCCGGCGATCCGTCGCTCTGGACCACGGGGGCCGGAATCATCCGTCTCCCGCCCGATGTGCGCAGCCTGGCTCTCGGTCTCGCCGCCACGCCCCTGTTCTGGACCCGAACCCCGGCCTGATCCATGGTGACCGCCCGATCCACGCCGACAGGTGAATCCCGGCATCGACATCACCACATCGGAGGAATGCCTATGAATACAAAAACCTGGCCGTTCACTCTTTCCGATCCCGAATGGCGCGCCCGACTCACGCCCGAGCGTTATGCGGTCATGCGCGGCCACGCCACCGAGCCTCCGGGCTCCTGCGCCCTTCTGCATGAAAAGCGCGCGGGATCGTTCGCCTGTGCCGGCTGCGGCCAGATTTTGTTCAAATCCGGCACCAAATTCGAGAGCGGCACCGGCTGGCCGAGTTTCGATCAGCCGATCGAGGGAGCAACCGAAACCAGCACCGACCGGAGCCACGGCATGGTCCGGTCCGAGGTGCATTGCGCCCGCTGCGGCAGCCACCTCGGCCATGTATTCCCGGACGGCCCGCCGCCTGCCGGACTGCGCTACTGCATCAACGGCATGGCTCTCGATTTTTCTCCGGCGACCTGACCGCGCCTCTTGTCGTTCAGGCGGACGACATCCGGCGCGGCACGACCAGACGTGGCACGACTAGATGGGCGGTGAGCAGCGGACGACATCCGGCGCGGCACGACCAGACGTGGCACGACTAGATGGGCGGTGAGCAGCGGACGACATCCGGCGCGGCACGACCAGACGTGGCACGACTAGATGGGCGG
>DASVGZ010000417.1:0-5824 GCA_036379275.1 Acidiphilium sp.
GATATCGACGGTCTGGACCGTCGGCTGGTACTGGCCGACGCGGTTCGGCCCGGAGCCGCATCCGGCAAGGCCGCCGCACAGAAGCATCGAAAGGCAGAAGGCGAATCCAGGGATTTTTTTCATCTCAGTTGATCCCGAATCCGGCCGCGACACCGGCTGTATCGCTCTGCCCGCCGGTCAGCGCCGCCTTCAGGGCGCCGAATCCGGCGGTTGGAACACGCGTGGCTCCGGGCGATCCGATCGGTTTGGTGACATAGGGGGTGATCAGGATGACCAGTTCATCCTCGTTGCCCTGCAACTCGGTCGATTTGAAGAACGGGCCAAGCACCGGAAGATCGCCGAGGCCGGGCACCGCGTTGATCGCGTTCTGCTGGTTGCTCTGGAACAGTCCCGCGATCGCGACGGTCTGGCCGCTCGCCAGTTCGACATTGGTTTCCGCCTCTTCGGTGGTGAAAGCCGGCACCGACACGCCGCCGATGGTGACGCTGTTCGCGCTGGAAATCTCGCTCACTTCGGGCGCGACATGCAGCGCGATCCGGTCGCCGGGCAGAAGGGTCGGGGTGAACTGGAGGGAAACGCCGTAGGTTTTATAGGTGATCGTGGTGACGCCGAAGGATTGCGGCACGGGGATCGGGATCTGCCCGCCGGCGAGGAAATTCGCGGGCTCGCCGGATACCGTGGTCAGGTTGGGTTCCGCCAGCATCCTGAGTGCGCCATGCTGTTCGAGCGCCTGCACCAGCGTGTTCACCGTGACCGGCCCGCTCGAATAACCTCCGGTGATGCTTCCACCGCCGACCGCGCCCAGAAGCTGCCCGAGAAACGTTCCGGTCACCAGCGACGCGGTGAACCGACCGGGATGCGCGAGAACCTGCCAGTTGATGCCGAGCTGTTTGAGCCGCGAGCGCGATACCTCGGCGATTTTCACGCTGAGCGTGATCTGCGGCGATTCCGCGAGTTTGCTCAGATTGGCAAGCTTTTTACCTTTCGGCACGAAGGAGCGCGCGGCACCCGCTGTCGCCATCGCCGGGCCGAGCGAATCGAATTTTCCGCCCAGGGTGAGCTGGTTCCCCGCGTAGCCGAGGGTTGCCGCCTTCGCGTTCTTCAGCGCCATCGCTTCGTTCACCGCCGTGTTCGCGGCATCGGCGCCGCGGGTTACCGAAAGGTCGATCGTCCTGACCTGGCTGCCGCCGGCACCGACGATGCCGATCCGCGTCTCGCCCACCGATTTGCCGAACACCCAGAGCAGGCGGGAGGAAAGCGGTTTCGCGTCGGCGATCGCCGGGTCGCCCACGACGATATCCTGTGCTGCCTGATCGAGGCGGACGACCTGGCCCTTGCCGATCTCGACGGTGAGCGATTCGGGCGAGGGTGGCGCGGCGGCAACCGCCATACCCGTCGTCAGGACCAGCAGGAAAGCGAACGCGGCGAGGCGTTTCATGCCACCGATCTCGCGTCGCCGCCGGCCTTGCCGGGCAGTGCATTCATCGCGACCACATCATTTCTCCGCTGAGTGCGGCCGGCCGGAGGAATCGAGATTTCTCCAAGCGGGCAGATCGTGAAACTGGACAGGATATCGGCAAAGGCGAGCACTGGAACCATCAGCTCGTTGGTCTTGAACAGAAGGCGCAGGTGACGGCGCAAATCTCCGGACACCAGAACCACCGGGATCGCCCCGCCCGGCGTGTCGCCGGTCTGCCTGAGCCGCTCGATCAGCCCGGCGATGGTTTCCGAGGGAATCGCGAAATACGAGCCCTGACTCGACTCGCGCAGGGTCGAGCGCAGGGTTGCCTCGGTCTGCGGGGTAACGACATAGGCCGCGATCACCCGCATGGAATCGGCGTGGCTGTGGCAGATCTGGCGACGCAGCGCGGAACGGATCCGCTCGGCGTAGAGACCGTTGTTCGAGTCCGGTTCCGAACCGTTGACGATCGCTTCCAGGATCGTGCGCATCGCGCTGATCGACAGCCCGTCGGCGAGCAGCCGGCGAAGCAGGTCGGCCATCCTGTGGGTCGGCAGGATGCGTCCGGCCTCACGGATCAGTTCGGCCAGCCGGGATTCGTGGCGGGCGACGATCTCCTTCGTTTCCTCGATGCCGACCAGTTCCTCGGCATGGGTGCGCAGGATCGCCTCGATCGTCAGCGCGATGGCGGCTTCGGGCTCGGCGAATCCGACGCCGAACTGCTGCAACCGGTCCCGCGCATCGCTCGTCACCCAGCCCTGGCCGGGAAAGCCGCCGGCCGGATCGCACGGTTCGACATCGACCGCGGCAAGCTCGGCATGAGCCCTGTCGTCGCGCAGAAGAAGCCGCCCCTCGGGCAGGGAGCCGCTCGCCATCGGGATACCGTCGAGATCGAGCCGGAACCGGCCTGGCTCGACCGAGTTCGAGACGCCGCAGCGGATCTTCGGGATCGGGATGCCGAGTCGGGCGCCGAGCCGGTCGACCATAACATCCAGTTCGCTGTCGAGTTCGCCGATGTCGACGGAATTGCCGAGCTGGCGGCCGAGCGCGAGATGGAGCCGGCTGATCGCCACGGCCTCGGCCGCGTCCTCCTTTTCCTGCTCCGGCGCCGCCTCGGCCTCGCGCCGCGCCTTTCGGACCTGAAGCCACGCGGTCGCCAGCAGCCCCCCGCCGATGGCGAGAAACACCAGGGTCGGAAAACCGGGAACCAAAGCGAGAATCAGCGAGACGATGCCGCCCAGGGTCACCGCGCGGCTGTCGCGCATCACCTGGAGGATGATTTCCGCACCGAGATTGTCGGCCTCGGAACCGGCGATCCGGGTGACCACGGTTCCCGCCGTCACCGCGATGAGAAGGGCCGGGATCTGCGCGACCAGACCGTCGCCGACGGTCAGGATCGTGTAGGTTTCCGCCGCGACATCGAACGACAGCCCATGCTGCAGCATCCCGACCGCGAGCCCGCCGAGCAGGTTGACGACGATGATCACCAGTCCGGCGATGGCGTCGCCCTTGACGAACTTCATCGCGCCGTCCATGGCGCCGTAGAAATGGCTCTCGCGCTCCAGCTCCTGCCGGCGGGCCCGCGCCTGATCCTGATCGAGCTGGCCGTTGCGCAAATCGGCGTCGATGGCGAGCTGCTTGCCGGGCAGCGCATCGAGCATGAACCGTGCCGCGACTTCCGCGACCCGTTCGGCTCCCTTGGCGATCACCACGAACTGAACGACGGTGATGATGAGGAAAATCACCAGCCCGACGATGATATTGCCGTGCACGACCAGATGGCCGAACGCCTGGATGATCTGCCCGGCATAGGCATTGGTCAGGATCAGGCGGGTGACCGCGATGGACAGGGCGAGCCTTGCCACGGTGGCGAGCAGGATCACGGCCGGCAGCGTGGTGAACTGCGCGGCCGAGCGCAGATAGAACGCGACCATCACCAGAAGGATGCTCGCCGAGATGTTGGCCGCCAGGAAGAAATCGACCAGCCAGGTCGGCAGCGGGATGATCATGACCCCGATCGCCGCGATCAGCATCCCGACGATCGCCGCCTCCGGCCGCCGCGTCAGGACGCGCAGGATGGTCTTCATGCCGCTCTCGACAGGGCGAACACGTCGCGCGCCTCATCGACCCGGCCCGCCGCCATCAGCGCCCGCGCGCGCAGGACGCCGAGCAGCGGATTGCCGGCAAGCTCACCGGGGGCGCCGTCCAGCCGGTCGAGCACGTCGAGCGCCGGGCAGCCGCGATCGGTTTCGATCAGCGCAAGGGCGAGCGCGGCCAGCAACCGGGGTTGCGGGTCATGCCGGCAGGCGAGAAGAAGCAGCGCGAGGGCACGGTTATGCTGGCCGTTGCGCAGATAGATATAGCCGAGACAGTGCAGGAGCTCGGTCACCTCGGGCAGCAGGACACGCTCTCCGCCGGTGCCGGGCGGCGCGGCATCGCGGTCAGCCGGCGGCATCGCCGTCGTCCGCCCGGCGGCGCATGATCATGCGATGATGCTGCAATTCGGCCCGTAGCGCGGAAGCACCGAAAGCAGTGAGTTCGGGCCTGGTTTCCTCCTGCTCGTCGAGCGCCGCGATCGCGGCGTCGAGCAGGGCGGCCAGCCGCGCCGGACGGGCAATGGCCCGTTCGGGTGCCGTCGGCCGGATCAGGTCGAACAGCGCGTCGGCGATGGTGACCGGCTGTCCGGGCGTGGCGGTCGCGAGCGCCTCAAGCGCCTCGGCGACATCGGGCAGGGTTTCGATTCGCCGGTTTTTTTCGGGTCTGGCAACCGGCACGATGCCGGACGTTCGCCGCGTCGCGCGTGAGGATTCGAGATTCGCGGCCTGCCCGTTGAGCGAGCTGCCGGACGAGCCGATCTGGCGCATCAGAACCGCTCCCACACTGTCTCGCCGCCCTTCTCGATCAGGATCGCGTGCGGAGTGATCTTGCCGAGAAGCCAGCCGCCGGGGAGAATGGCGTTGATCGCGAAACGGGCACCATCCTGCGTGATGATGTACGGATCGGGCCCGGTCGAGACCGCACCGAGCGCGACCGGCGCGGCGATGGTGCCCGGCAGGATCTGGACCCGGTCGATCAGATCGACCCGCCCGGCCGCGATGCCGTCGAACCAGCGCACCGTGCCGTTCCAGACTGCCTGCTGGACGCTGCCGAGCGTGCCATGGGCGATGATGGCTGTCGGCTGCACGGAAAGCTGCACGCCGGGGGTCAGTTTTTGAGCGACCAGCCTTTGCCGGAGCTGGCTGGCAAGTTGCGTCGTTCCGGTCTGCGCCATCGCAACCGCCGGCTTCGCCGGATCGGTTTGCCGCGCGGCCGGCATGACGAAGAGGATGACGGCGAGAACCGCCAGCATGACAGCCAGAATCGCGAGCGGCGCGACAATCGGCATCCGGCTTCGGCCGGCACGCGGCTCTGTGCCGACCGGAACGGGCTGTTCCACCCGGACGAGACGCATCCGGGTCTGCCCGATCGCGAGTATGGTGCCGGGCTGAATCGCCGCGCGTTCGCCGCTGTGCAGATGGACATCGTCGACCAGAAGCCCGCCGGACTGGCTTGCGGTCAGAACACCACGCCCCGGGTCGATCGTCGCGGCCAGACCGTCGATCTCGCTGTCGGCGGCGACGAAATCGTTGGCGATATCGCGGCCGATCCGGAATTCCTCGCCTCCGACCGGCACCACGGCGCCACCATGCGGACCCGATTCGACGACCAGTTGCCATTTCGGCGCCGTGTCATAGGAAATTTTTCCTGACGTTTCATCAAGCGGCGCCACTGGCGATACCTCCAGAATTCAGTCATCCATCCAGCTCGCCCGGATGGATGACCGTGAGTTATTGCATTGACGAAAACCGGCCTTACGGCCGGTCAGCCGTTCTGCGGACGCTGTTTGCTGGCGTCGAGCGCGGTGTTCTTCGTTGTTTCCAGTTCGGTGATTTTCGCCGATTCCTGGATGGCCTGATTGAAGGCGTTGGTCATGCCGCTGATCGCGCCGCTCGGGTCGGTGCCCGAGCCAGTTGGTGCTACGCCACCCATGGTCATGTCTCCTTGCTGGTTGAAAGATACCGATGCCGCCAGCGGTTTCGGCTGGCCGCCTGTTCAGATGAGTGTATATCCGCAAGGGCGACGCCTGCTTTTTTCTCGCCATGACATGACGTTTCACGATCGGCGTCACCGGCGATCGCCGGCCGGATCCTTTCGGTAAAACGGTTCAAGCATAACAAAAACCGCATGTTTCTCCCCCGCCAAATCAGGAAATCACTAACTATGAATCGAAGTCAAGGAACCGTTTGGCGTTCGATTTCGAACGGATTACCAAAACGACATCGAATGAATTTCAATGTTTGCACTCAAACGATAAAATAAATGATC
>DASVGZ010000418.1:0-2870 GCA_036379275.1 Acidiphilium sp.
CAGAAAATCGGCAGCGACCGGATTTTTCCCGTCACCGCCGACATTACTCGCGATGCCGATGTCGATACCCTGTTCGCCGGAGCGGAAAGCCGCTTCGGCAACCGGCTCGACATTCTGGTCAACAACGCGGGCCGCGCCACCGGCACCCGCACCGAAGACCTGCCGATGGCGGAGTTCGAAGCGGTGATCGCGGTCAACATCACCGCCGCGTTTCGCTGCGCCCAGCGCGCCTTCCGGATCATGAAGGCGCAGGGCGGCGGCCGGATCATCAATATCGGCTCGGTGTCCTCGCGGGTGCCGCGCCGCCATTCGGTGCCCTATACTACCTCGAAATTCGCGCTCGACGGCATGACGCGGGCGCTCGCGCTCGACGGCCGCTCCCACGGAATCGCGGTGTCGATCCTGCATCCGGGCAACACCGAAAGCGATATCTGGGTCGATCAGGAAAAAACCCGGCGCGATGAAGGGCTGATGCCGGCCGATCAGGTCGCCCGCGCTGCGGTCCTGATGGCGACCCTGCCGCCCGACATCAACCTGCTCGACGCCACCATCCTGCCCCTGACCATGCCATTCCTCGGCCGGGGTTAACCCCCCGCCCCCGATTCCGATTCGTCATTGCGAGCGGAGCGAAGCAATCCATCTCAACCGGGACTAAACACCTAACGCACGACCCCGATTCGTCATTGCGAGCGGAGCGAAGCAATCCATCGCGTAACGCGACCGAATCGATCCACCCCGATCGTCATCACGCCGCCGCCCGGACCAGTTCATCGAACAGCCGCTGCTGGACCGGGTCTTCGGCCGCGCTCATCTCGGGGTGCCACTGCACACCGATGCACCAGGGATGGTCAACCAGTTCGACCGCCTCGATCAGATTATCCTGTGCATGGGCAACCGGGGTAAGCCGGGGCGCAAGCGCCTTGATCCCCTGATGGTGCCACGAGACGCCATCGACCTCATCCAGCCCGAAAATCCCGCGCAACCGGCTTCCCGGAGCCACCCACGACGGATGCCGCACCGGCTTGTCCCCGTCCGCGCGATGGATCACCCGCTCGCCGACCCCTTCGGGCAGATGCTGATGCAGCGTGCCGTCGAGCGCCACGTTCAGGATCTGAAGACCGCGGCAGATGGCGAGCATCGGAACCCCGGACTCGAGGGCGGCGCGGGTCAGGGCGATCTCGGATGTGTCGCGGGCCTGATCCACATGATCGACCGTGGGGTGCGGCGGTTCGCCATAAAGCAGCGGATCGAGATCGTAACCCCCGGTGAACACAAGGCCGTCGAGGCTGTCGAGCCAGTCCGGAGCCAGCCCGCCATGATCCACCGATGTCAACAGAATTGGCGCCAGCAGCACCGGCGTGCCACCGGCGCGGCAGATGGCCTCCAGATAGTTCGCCGGCAACTCGTAGCGCCCCCGTTCGTTCAGGGCATAGGTGGTCAGTCCGATCAACGGTTTCGACATCTGCGATCTCTTCGAAAAAGACGATTGTAGTCCGGTGTTGTTACGCGGCGCGGCCCACGCGGCGCAGGAACGCCCTTGTGTGATCCTCCCTTGGCGCATCCAGAACCTGCGCCGGCGGCCCCTGCTCCAGAATGACGCCCTGATGCAGGAAACAGATCGTATCGGCGACCTCGCGCGCGAACGACATCTCATGGGTGGCGAGCAGCATGGTGAGCCCCTCCCTGGCCAGATCGCGCACGATGTCGAGAACCTCCCCGACCAGAACGGGATCGAGCGCCGAGGTGATCTCGTCGAGTAGCAGCACTTTCGGGTCCATCGCCATGGCGCGCACGATCGCCACGCGCTGCTGCTGGCCGCCCGAAAGCTGGTCCGGGTAGGCGTTCGCCTTGTCGCCCAGACCGACCCTGCGCAACAGCTCCATCCCCCTCTCGCGGGCGGCGTCCTCGCCGAGCCCGCGCACCTTGCGCGGCGCGAGCGTGACGTTCTTCAGAACGCTCATATGGGGAAACAGGTTGAAGCTCTGGAAAACGATGCCAACGCTGCGGCGGAGCAGATCCACATTGGTGCCCTCGCCGGAGATGATGTCGCCATCCAGCCGGATCTCGCCGCCGTTGATCTCCTCCAGTGCATTCACACAGCGCAGAAGCGTGGATTTTCCGCTGCCCGACCCGCCGATCAGGCACACCACCTGATGCTGCTCCACCGCGAGATCGATCCCGCGCAGAACGGTGCGCGGCCCGTAAGACTTGACCACGCCATCGAGATTCAGAAAGGCCATGACTAGCCGGCCCCCTGAAGCTTGCGCTGCTCGCGGTCGATCAGCCGGTCGACGAAGCGCGTCTGCGGAATCGTGACGATGATGAACAGCGCGGCGACGACCGTCACCGAAGACAGGTTGAAATAGTTGCTCGCGTAAATCTTGGCCTGATTGAAGGCATCGACCGTGCCGATCACCATGACCAGCGCCGTGTCCTTCTGAAGGCCGATGAAGTCGTTCAGCAGCGGCGGAATCACCCGGCGCACCGCCTGCGGCACAACGACATGCCGCATGGTCGCGAGATGCGAGAATCCCAGCGATCGCGCGGCGGCAACCTGACTGCCATGAACGCTCTGGATACCCGCGCGATAGACCTCCGCCACATACGCGCTATAGGTCAGTGACAAGGCGAGAATCGCGAATTCCAGCGGCCCCATGCCGCTCAGCAGCGGAATCCGCGCCAGCGGCAGGCCGAATCCGACCAGATAGATCACGATGATCGCGGGCACCGCGCGGAAGATGTCGATATAGGTGGTGGCGACCAGCGAAAGCGGCCGCCCGATCCGTCCCGGCGCAAGGCGAACCAGCGCAAGCAGAAGCCCGAAAACCAGAACGATGATTTCGGAAACCACGGCAATGATCACGTTCTCG
>DASVGZ010000419.1:0-4534 GCA_036379275.1 Acidiphilium sp.
GTACGACGCCGGCCCCGGCCGCATCCGCGCCCGCCACCGGTCGATAAGAATCCGGCGCCCTCCTGCCAGCGCCCGCCTGCCAGCGCACGGCTTCGTTGCGTTTTCGGCATCGGCCGGCGGCGATTTCGATGCCAGCATGTCCATGATCCAATGTTAACCAAATTTTGGTTAACATCGATTTTGCATTGCACAATCAATGTTTTTTCCACGACGCGCTTGCCATTCAAGTCGGTTCCGGCGATCAAGCTCGAAAACCTGCATCGATGGAGGGGGACATGGCGGCACGCCAGACAAAATCGACGACCCGTTCGAAGACCGCTGCCGCGCCGCGATCGCGGTCGGGCAAGCCGGCTCCGTCGATGGACCGGGACGAACTGCTCGCCGCCTACCGGACCATGCTGCTGATCCGCCGGTTCGAGGAAAAGGCCGGCCAGCTCTACGGCATGGGGCTGATCGGCGGGTTCTGCCACCTCTATATCGGCCAGGAAGCAGTGGTCACCGGGATGCAGCACGCGCTCGGGCCGGGCGATCAGGTCATCACCTCCTATCTCGATCACGGCCACATGCTCGCCTGCGCGATGGATCCGAAAGGCGTGATGGCGGAACTGACCGGGCGCTCCGGCGGTTACTCGCACGGCAAGGGCGGCTCGATGCACATGTTCAGCAAGGAAAAGGGGTTCTACGGCGGGCACGGCATCGTCGGCGCGCAGGTGAGCCTTGGCACCGGGCTCGCCTTCGCCAACCGCTATCGTGGCAACGACCGGGTCTCTCTGACCTATTTCGGCGAGGGCGCGTCGAACCAGGGGCAGGTCTTCGAGAGCTTCAACATTGCCGTGCTGATGAAGCTTCCGGTGATCTTCATCATCGAGAACAACCGCTACGGCATGGGCACCAGCGTCGAGCGCGCCTCCGCCTCGCGCGATCTCAGCCGCAATGGCGAGCCCTGGGGGATGCCGGGAATGCAGGTGGACGGTATGGACGTGATGGCGGTGAAGGCCGCCGGGGCTGAGGCGGTGGCGCATTGCCGCGCCGGCAAGGGGCCGTTCCTGCTGGAAATGAAGACCTATCGCTATCGCGGGCATTCGATGTCTGACCCCGCGAAGTACCGTACCCGTGAGGAAGTGCAGAAAATGCGCGCCGAGCATGACTGCATCGACCTCGCGCGCAAGGAACTCGAGGCGCAGGGTGTGTCCGAGGCGGACCTGAAAGCGATCGACGACGAGATCAAGCGGCGCATCCAGGAGGCGGCGGATTTCGCGCAGGAAAGCCCCGAGCCGGATGAAGCCGAGTTGTGGACCGATATTCTGGTGGAGGGCTGAGCGATGACGACCGAGATTCTGATGCCCGCCCTGTCCCCCACCATGACCGAGGGCAAGCTCGCCAAATGGCTGAAGAAGGTTGGCGATGCGGTGAAATCGGGCGACGTTCTTGCCGAGATCGAGACCGACAAGGCGACCATGGAGGTCGAGGCGGTCGATGAGGGCGAGTTGCTGAAAATCCTGGTCGACGAAGGCGCCGAGGGCGTCGCGGTCAACACGCCGATCGCCGTGCTCGGCGAACACGGCGAGACGGCAGGCTCCGCACCCGCCAAAGCCGAAGCAACCCCGGCGAAGGCCGGGGCGGAACCGCCCCGGCAGGACACCAGGGCAGCGCCGAAGCCGTCGGCGAAGGAAAGCGGGGCGGCAGATCACGCGGCGGTCGAGGCCGCGCCCGAGAAGGATTGGGGTGCTGTCCAGGAAATCACCGTTCGCGAGGCGCTGCGCGATGCGATGCTCGCCGAGATGCGCCGCGACGAGGATGTGTTCCTGATGGGCGAAGAGGTCGCGCAGTATCAGGGCGCCTACAAGATCAGCCAGGGCCTGCTGGAGGAATTCGGCGAGCGCCGGGTGATCGACACGCCGATCACCGAGCACGGCTTCACCGGCATGGCGGTGGGGGCCGCGATGTCCGGCCTCAAGCCGATCGTCGAATTCATGACCTTCAATTTCGCGATGCAGGCGATCGACCAGATCGTCAATTCGGCTGCGAAGACGCTCTACATGTCCGGCGGCCAGATGGGCTGCCCGATCGTGTTTCGCGGCCCGAACGGCGCGGCCGCGCGCGTCGGCGCCCAGCACAGCCAGTGCTATGCCTCGTGGTATGCGCATTGTCCGGGCCTGAAAGTCGTCGCGCCGTGGTCCGCCGCCGATGCGAAGGGCCTGCTGCGCGCCGCGATCCGCGATCCCAACCCGGTGATTTTCCTCGAGAACGAAATTCTCTACGGCCACAAGCACCTGTGCCCGGTCGATGAGGATTTCATCCTGCCGATCGGCAAGGCCAAGGTCGAACGGCAGGGTGAGGATGTCACCATCGTCGCGTTCTCGATCATGGTCGGGACCGCGCTCGCCGCCGCCGAATTGCTCGACCAGCAGGGCATTTCCGCCGAGGTGATCAACCTGCGCACGATCCGCCCGCTCGATATCGAGACCATCGTCGCCAGCGTGAAAAAGACCAGCCGGATCGTCAGTCTCGAGGAAGGCTGGCCGTTCGCCGGCATCGGCGCGGAGGTCGCCATGCAGGTCACCGAACACGCCTTCGACTGGCTGGATGCGCCGCCCGTGCGGGTTGCCGGGCTCGACGTGCCGATGCCCTATGCCGCCAATCTGGAAAAACTCGCCCTGCCCCAGCCGGACTGGGTGGTGGACGCGGTCAAGAAACTGTTCTGAGGGAGCAAAACATGGCGACGAACATCCTGATGCCGGCGCTGAGCCCGACCATGACCGAGGGCACCCTCGCGAAATGGCTCAAGAAGGAGGGCGATGCGGTCAAATCCGGCGACGTTCTTGCCGAAATCGAGACCGACAAGGCGACCATGGAGGTCGAAGCGGTCGACGAGGGCATTCTCGGCAAGATCCTGGTGAGCGAGGGGACCGCGGGAGTCGCGGTCAACGCGCCGATCGCGATTCTGGTCGAAAAGGGCGAGGCCGTGCCCGACAAGGCGCCCGCGCCGAAACAGGCTTCTCCCGAACCCAAGGCGGAAGCGAAACCGGCAGAAGAAAAACCTGCCGAGGCGAAGCCCGGTGAGGCGAAAGCGGCGGATGCGAAACCGGCACCGGAGGCAAAAAAGGCCGATCACGGCGAACGGATTTTCGTCTCGCCGCTGGCGAAGCGTATGGCCGAGCAGGCCGGCATCGACCTCGCCTCGCTGAAGGGCACCGGTCCGAACGGCAGGATCGTGCGCGCCGATATCGAGGCCGCGCGCGGCAAGGCGCCCGCGCCGAAACCCGAGGCCGAAACCGCGCCGAAGCCAGCAGCGCCCGCGCCGGCCGCCGTCAGGGAAACCGACATCGCAGCACCGCACGACACGATCCCGCACACCACCATGCGCAAGGTGATCGCGCGGCGCATGGTCGAATCGGCGCAGTCGATTCCGGTGTTCTATCTCTCGATCGATATCGAGATCGACGCCCTGCTCAAGCTGCGCGCCGATCTCAACGCCCAGTCTCCGAAAGACGGGCCCGGCGCCTTCAAGCTTTCGGTCAACGACCTGATCCTCAAGGGCTCGGCGCTGACCCTGCGCCGGTTCCCCGCGATCAATGCGAGCTACACCGAAGACGCAATGATCCGCTACCACGATGTCGACATCTCGGTCGCTGTGGCGATGCCGAACTGGCTGATCACGCCGATCGTCCGCCGGGCCGACCAGAAGGGCCTCGCCGCGATCAGCAACGAGATGAAGGATCTCGCCGCCCGCGCGAAGGAGGGCAAGCTGAAACCCGAGGAATTCCAGGGCGGCTCCTTCTCGATCTCCAATCTCGGCATGTACGGGATGAGCCACTTCACCGCGATCATCAATCCGCCGCAGGCGGCGATTCTCGCGGTCGGCGCGGGTGAGAAGCGGCCGGTGGTGCGCAACGGCGAACTCGCCGTCGCCACCGTGATGACGGTGACGATGACCTGCGATCACCGGGTGATGGATGGCGCGGCTGGCGCCGAATTCCTCGCCGCGCTGAAGACCGTTCTGGAAGCGCCCCTGAGCCTGATGCTGTGACGGCGCTTGATGTTGTGACAAAGCCTGATGCTGTAACGAAGCTTGGTGCTGTGACGGTTTCGAAACCCGCTCCGAAGCCCGCCGCATACGTGCTGCGCGCGGCGACGCCGGCGGATGTTCCGGCGCTGCTCGGCTTGGTGCGCGATCTCGCCACCTACGAGAAGGCGCCGGACGCGGTCGAGATGACCGAACCGATGCTGCACGATTCCCTGTTCGGTCCCACGCCGCTCGCCCGCGCCGTTGTGGCCGAGGCTGGCGGCGCGGTGCCGGGGGTCGCGATTCTGGGCTTCGCGATCTGGTTCACCACGTTTTCAACCTGGACCGGCAGGGCCGGGCTCTATCTGGAAGACGTGTTTGTCCGGCCCGAGGCGCGGGGCACGGGCATCGGCCGCGCCCTTCTGCGCCATCTCGCGCGTGAGGCGGTCCGTCTCGGCTGCGCGCGGTTCGAATGGTCGGTGCTCGACTGGAACCGGCCGGCGATCGATTTTTACCAATCCCTCGGTG
>DASVGZ010000420.1:0-3665 GCA_036379275.1 Acidiphilium sp.
GTGAACCTGATTCCGTTCAACCCGTGGCCCGGTTCGGCCTATGAGACATCGAGCGGCAACGCGATCCGCCGCTTCGCCGGCATCGTGATGGACGCGGGCTACGCCTCGCCGGTGCGCACGCCGCGCGGGCGGGACATCCTGGCCGCCTGCGGGCAGCTCAAATCGGCGGTCGTCCCGCAGGCGTGAGTGCAGCGCGGACACGGGCGTGAGCAGGTGGGCGGGCTTGACCCGGCGGCGCGATTTGGCGATATAGCGCGCGAATGCCGGGGCGCGGGTGCGCTTCCGGGTGTTTTCATATTGCCCTTTGCTGGACCGGCGCGAGCCGGGGGTTCTGGCAGAGGCTTTCTGGCCAAGTTTCTAGATCGAGGTTTCCGTCATGACCCGTCGCTGCGACATCACCGGCAAGAGCGTGCTCTCCGGCAACAATGTGAGCCACGCCAACAACAAGTCGCGCCGCCGGTTCCTGCCCAACCTGCAGGACAGCTCGCTGCAATCCGAGGCGCTGGGCCATACCGTGCGCCTTCGGGTGACGCCGCGCGGGCTTTCGACCATCGAGCACAAGGGCGGGCTGGATGCGTTCCTGCTGGCGACCCCGAACCGCAAGCTGACCGACGAGGCGCGGCTGCTCAAGCGCCGGGTGGTGCGGGCGGCGGCGAAGCGCGAGACGGCCCCGGCCTGAATTTCGTTTCCTGAAGTCTGCTTCCGGTTGCACTGCGGCGACCCGCCTTTCCGGCGGGTTTACCATTCTGTCATATCCTCTTGGAAAAGCTTTGATTGCGGTGCGGAGCCAAACTCCGCTAGACTCCGATTCGGAGCCGGGCGTTGCGCTGTCGGCTTCAGGCTTTTGACCATTCAGGAGGAGACCCTCGATGACCTCCCTGACCTTGGAATCCCCCGAACAGGCTGGCAACCCGCTCGACATCGTCGAGCAGGTGATCGCGGCCAATGACTGGGCGTTCGATCGCCGCAGCGACACCGAGATCGCCGCCGAGGCCCCGGGCCGCTGGTGCGATTACGGTCTGTATTTCTCCTGGTCTCACGAAATCTCGGTTCTCCATTTCTCCTGCGCGTTCGACCTGAAGGCGCCGGAGCGGCGGCGGCGCGCGCTCTACGAGTTGCTCGCCCGCGCCAACGAGAAATTGTGGATCGGCCATTTCGGCATGGATCAGGACGACGGGATGCCGGTGTTCCGCCATTCCGTTCTGCTGCGCGGTGTGGCCGGGGCTTCGGCGGAAAGCGTCGAGGACATGGTGGATATCGCGGTGACCGAGTGCGAGCGGTTCTTCCCGGCGTTCCAGTTCGTCCTGTGGGGCGGCAAGAGCCCGGACGAGGCGCTGGCCGCCGCCATGCTGGAATGCGTCGGCGAGGCATGAGCGGAGTTCTGCCGCCGCTGCTGCTTCTGGGTGGCGGCAAGATGGGATCGGCGATGCTGGCCGGCTGGCGCGAGCGGGGGATTTCCCGCGTCGTGATCGTCGATCCGGGCGACGGAGCGGCCGTTCATGCCGATGAGCGGGTGACCGTGGTGGATTCGGCCGGAGCGATTCCGGCGGATTTCGTGCCGGAAGCGATCATTCTCGCGGTCAAGCCTCAGGTTGCCGCCGGGGCGGTGGCGCCGCTTGCGCGGATCGCCGGCAACGCGGTGATCGTCTCGATCATGGCGGGGAAGACCATTGCCTGGCTTGGCGGACAGTTCGGTGCCGGAGCGGCAGTGGTTCGTGCGATGCCGAATACGCCGGCCGCCGTGCGCATGGGCATCACCGTCGCCTGCGCCGGGCCGGCGGTGACGCCTGACCAGCGCGATCTGACCGAAACGCTGCTCGGCGCGGTGGGCGAGGTTGCCTTCGTGACCGATGAGGCCCTGCTCGACCCGGTGACCGCGGTTTCCGGCAGCGGGCCGGCCTATGTGTTCCTTCTGGCCGAATTGCTGGAGACGGCGGCGGTCGAACAGGGGATTCCGGCGGACCTGGCGCGGCGGCTTGCCCGGCGCACCGTGATCGGCTCCGGCGCGCTGCTCGCCGCCAGTGCCGAATCCGCCGACGCCCTGCGCCGGGCGGTGACCAGTCCGAAAGGCACCACCGAGGCGGCGCATTCCGTGCTGATGGACCCGCCGGCCTGGCCGGACGCGGTGTCGCGGGCGGTCGCCGCCGCCACCCTGCGCTCGCGGGACCTGGCGCAGGGCTAACCAGGTTCCCGATTAGTCGAATTCAGGGGCCTGGGCCGCGATGCCGATCCTGCCGGTGGATTGCAGGAACGGGGTCTGGGCGAATTCGGCGGTCAGGAAATCGAGAAGCGCGCGGGTGCGGGTCGGCACGTAGCGGCGGCTCGGCATGATCGCGTAAACCTTCAGCCGGGTCGGCGTGTAGTCTTCCAGAACCTGGGTCAGCCGGCCGGTATAGACATCGTCCATCGTGGTCAGGCGCGGCAGAAGGGCGATGCCGAGCCCGGCGCGGGTGGCGCGGCGCACCGCCTCGCTGGAATTGGAATGAAACCGGCCATGAACCCGGACCGTTTCCTCGACATCGTTCACGGTAAAATGCCAGTCAACGCCGGGAGCGGTGTAGATGACGCATTCATGCTTCAGCAGATCCCGCGGCGTTTCCGGCCGGCCATGGGCGGCGAGATAGGCGGGCGAGGCCACCGAGATCCAGTTCGAGCTGCCGATCACCCTTGTGATCACGCTTGCCTGGGTCGACTCGACCGTCGTGATCGCCAGATCCAGCCCTTCCTCGATCAGGTCGAACGGGCCGTCGCGCATTTTCAGATCGATCGATACATCCGGGAAGCGGGCGAAGAACTCCGGCAGGCGGGTCGCGAGATACATGGCGACCGCGGTGGGAAATCCGACCCGGACCTGGCCGGTCGGGGTTTTCCGCGCCGCGCCGACGCTGGCCTGCGCGGCTTCCATCGCCTCGACCACCGTGCGGGCATGGTCGAGAAATATCTGCCCGTCGTCGGTGAGGGACAGGCGTCGCGTGGTGCGCTGGATCAGCCGCACGCCGAGCTGGTCTTCGAGCCCGGCGATCTGCCGCGAGATGACCGGCTGCGAGGTTTCGAGTTCGCGCGCGACGGCGGAGAACGAGCCGCGTTCGGCGACCCGGACGAAGGTGGTGAGCAGACTCAGTTGATCCATGGGACGAACACCGTTCCTGTCATGACCGGATGGTCATTCATAGCCAGAGAGGCATGAGACCAATCCTGATTTCACAATATCTGTCAAATTCTGTTGTGAATATATTGGCCAGGTCATGGCCGCCATCAGTTTCACCCGGTTGCGTCCTTCCGCTGCCGCGCTTCGGCGCGACCTGCCGGGGGATTTCGGCTTCGCGCTGCGCGCCACGGGGGCGGCGCTGCTCGCGCTGTATATCGCCCAGGCGCTCAATCTCGACACGCCGCACTGGGCGGCCTGGACCGCGCTGACCGTCAGCCTGCCCTCACCGGACCATGTATTTGCCAAGGCGCTCTACCGGATGATCGGCACTCTGGTGGGGGCGGCGGTCGGCATCGTCTTCATCGCCACCTTCGCGCAGACGCCGCTGATCTTCGATGCGGCGATGGCGTTGTGGGCGGCGCTGTGCGCCTGGGTCGGCACAAGGACGCGGCAATACCAGACCTACGCTCTGGCGCTGACCTGGCTGACCACCGGCATCGTTGCCTATGCGAGTGTC
>DASVGZ010000421.1:0-3117 GCA_036379275.1 Acidiphilium sp.
GGGCTGGGCAGTTTCGGCATCAGCGCCGAAATCCTGCTCGGTTTTGCGATCTTCCTCGGTTTGTGCATCGCCACGGTGGCCTTGCGCGGCCGCCGGCCGTTCGGATTTCTGATCGGCGCCCATGCGACGCTTGCGATCGCCGGGCTGGTTCTGGTTCTGGCGATCGTTTCGCTCGGATAATTTCGCTTTCCCGTTTTATCAGGCTCGGGTAGGAATTCTCAATCACAGGTTGAGGATTCCGGTGGACGCAGGACTGCTCATGGTGCGGCGCGTGCCACTGTCCGCCGGTTGGCTGATCGGGTACTGGCAGGCCGTGCTCGGCGCGGAGCGGGGCCGGCTGTTCCTGTTCCTGCCGGTGGCGATGGGTGCCGGGATTCTGGTCTATTTCGACCTGACGCGCGAGCCGCCGTATGCCCTGGCGATCGGCCTGATCGCTTTGGCTTGTACGGCCCTTGCCGCGGTCTGGCGCTGGAAGGCGGCGCGCGGGATCGCGGCGCTTCTGCTCGCGGCCTCGCTCGGATTCGGCCGGGCGCAATGGCAAACGGCGATGATGCCGCCATTGATGACGGTGCCGCATCATGCCGTCACCGTCGTCGGTCAGGTCGCCGCGGTCGACCTTTTGCCCAATGGCCGACGCATCCGCATCGCCCGTCCGGTTCTGGATGGCGGAGCGGCGCAGGCGCGTTCGGTCCGGGTGAAACTGCATCGCGGCGACACGACAGCGGTTGCGGCGGGCGATACCGTCACGCTGCGCGCGCTTCTGTTCGCGCCGTCGCGTCCAGCCTGGCCGGGCGGCTGGAATTTCGGACGCGACCAGTATTTTTCCGGCCTCGGCGCGGTCGGGTTCGCGCTGTCGGACCTGACCGTCACCGCCGTTGCGCGGCCCGGCTGGCGCGGTGCGCTGCGGCATGTGCGGGAGGTCATCGCCGCACGGGTTCTGGCGGTGCTGCCGGTCGAGACCGGTTCGGTCGCAGTGACCTTGCTCACCGGCTTCGAGCAGGCCATCCCGCCCGAAGAGCGGCAGGATTTCGTCACGGCCGGTCTCGCGCATCTGCTCGCCGTGGCCGGGCTGCATGTCGGCATCGTGATGGCGGCGCTGTTCGCGCTGTCCCGGTTTCTCGCCGGATTTTCCGAATTCCTGCTCCTGCGGGTGCCGGCGAAGATCGTCGCCTCCGTCGTTGCGTTCGCGGGCGGGGTCGCCTACGCGGCGCTGACCGGGTTTCATGTGCCGATCCTGCGCAGCCTCGCGATGGCGGCTCTGGTGCTGGTCGGCATCATCGTCGGGCGGCGCGCTTTGTCGCTGCGCGGGTTGGCGCTGGCGGCGCTGGCGTTGATGCTGCTGGAACCGCAGGCAGTGCCGGGGCCGAGCTTCCAGATGAGCTTTTCCGCCGTGCTCGCCCTGATCGCCGGCTACGAGGCGGCGGGGCGGCGGTTCCATGCCGGCGGCGATGCCTGGCACGCCCGGCTGATCCGCCATGTCGCGGCGCTCGGCTTCACATCGCTGCTGGCGGGCGGCGCATCGATGCCGTTCGCGGCCTATCATTTCCAGCAGATCGAACCCTATTACGTGCTCGCCAACCTCGTTGCTGTGCCGCTGACCGCGACGGTCGTCCTGCCGCTCGGCATGGTCTCGCTCGTGCTGATGCCGTTCCACCTGGAGCGGATCGCGCTGATCCCGATGGGTTGGGGAATCCACCTGATTCTCGACGTTGCCCGGTTCGTCGGCGGACTGCCGCACGCGCTGATCGAAATCCACCCGATCTCCGGCATCGCGGTCGCGGTCATCGCGATCGGCCTTGCGCTTCTCGGGTTGCTGCGCTCGCGGTTGCGCTTCGCCGGGCTGGTCGTGATCGCGGCGGGACTGATCGCGACGACCCTGACCCGTCCGCCGGACGTTCTGGTTTCGCCCACGGCCGCTCTGGTCGGGGTGCGCGCGGGCGATACGGTGCGCGTCGTCGAGGCGGGGCGGGCCGACCGCTTCACCCTGCGTCAGTGGCGGCCGGTCTGGGCCGGCGAGACGACGCGGACCGGCCGGGCGGGCGATGTCTGCCCGGACGGGCGCTGCGGCTTCGATGGCGGCAGGGTGCTGTATCTTGCCGATCGTGCGGCGGCGCAAGGCGGTTGCGGCGATGCCGGGGTGGTGATCTCGCCGCGTCCGCTGCGCGGTGCCTGCCGCAAAAAGGGGCGGGTGGTGATCGACCGGTTCAGCGTGTGGCGCGACGGTGCGATCGCGCTGTGGTTCCGGGGGACGAAAATCGCGATCAATACCGACCGGATGGTGCAGGGCGCGCGACCCTGGGTGCCGGCGTGGCCGAAGCACTGGCCCCGACGCCGGTATCGGCGCTGACGGGGTGTTTGCAGCGGGAGCGCGCGAGGCGCAGTGCTTCCGAAATCGCTGTCAGGGTTTCCACGGCTTGCCCGGTGCGGATGCCGCGCACGAGATAAAGGCAGGCACGCGGCGCCATGCCGATGACGCCGTATCCGTCATGGGCAATCAGCAGCCGGTTGCGCACGAAATAGCGCCAGCGCTCACCGCGCCAGTCCACCCGCGCCTCGGCGCTGACCGCGTGGATGACCGAGAGATCGCCATGGTATTCGGTCCGCCAACCGGCGCGATCCGAGCGGCGGCAGAATTCGTATTCCTCCCAGGTGAAGAACAGGGAGTCGTCGTAGCCGCCGAGCGAGTCGAAGCAGTTTCGCGACAGCGCATGGCCGCAGCCGACGAAGGTTTTCGTGGAGAATCTTTCGTGCGCGCGCGGGAGCAAAAACTTCCGGTAGCCCCAGCTCGTCGGGTCGAGCGAGATTCCATCGGCGGCGAGAATCCGGAACCCGATGGCAGCAAGCGAAGGATCGGCATCAAGGCGCGAAACGGCCCTGGCAACGATGTCAGGCTCTGAAAACACCGCGTCATTGTCGAGCCCGATGATCGCGCGGCCGTGTCCCTGCGCGGTGGCGAGATTGCGCCCGCCGGGGACGCCGAGATTTTCGTCGATCGCAAAGAGCGAAACCCGGTCGAGCAAGGCGACGGTTTCGATCAGCGCCGCGCGCATCGCCGGAGAAGACGCCTGGTCCAGCACGATGACATGATGGTCGCAGCCGGTCTGCGCCGAGGCCGAG
>DASVGZ010000422.1:0-2495 GCA_036379275.1 Acidiphilium sp.
CTCGGCCTCGCCCTGGTCGCGAAAATCGTCGCCGACCATGGCGGGCTGATCGATGTCGACAGCCGGCCCGGCCGGACCGAATTCCGCATCCACCTTCCCCCCTTCGAAGACCGGACCGAGAGCGACCGCGCATGACCGCCCTGCCCACCTCCCTGCCAGCTATCCTGCCCACCATCCTGATCGCCGACGACGACCGCTCGATCCGCACGGTTCTCACCCAGGCGCTCGGCCGCTCGGGCTATCAGGTGCGCGCCACCGCCTCGGCGGCGACGCTGTGGCGCTGGGTCGAGGATGGCGAGGGCGATCTCGTGATCACCGACGTTCTGATGCCCGACGAGAACGGGCTCGACCTCGTGCCGCGGATCAAGCGCATCCGGCCCGAATTGCCGGTTCTGGTGATGAGCGCGCAATCGACCATCCTCACCGCCGTCCAGTCCGCCCAGCGCGGCGCGTTCGAATACCTGCCCAAGCCGTTCGACCTCGGCGAACTGCTCGGCATCGTCGACCGCGCGCTGAAACAGCCGGCATTGCAGACCCTCCCGGCGGCCGAACCGGCGGAAGACGACAACCTTCCCCTGATCGGCCGTTCGGGAGCGATGCAGGAAATCTACCGGGTGATCGCACGGCTCACCACCACCGACCTCACGGTGATGATCACCGGCGAATCCGGCTCGGGCAAGGAACTGGTCGCGCGCGCGCTGCACGATTACGGCCGGCGCCGCCAGGGCCCGTTCGTCGCGATCAACATGGCGGCGATCCCGCGCGAACTGATCGAGAGCGAATTGTTCGGCCATGAGCGCGGCGCCTTCACCGGGGCAACCAACCGCCATGTCGGGCGCTTCGAACAGGCGGCCGGCGGCACCCTGTTCCTCGACGAGATCGGCGACATGCCGCCCGAGGCACAGACCCGCCTCCTGCGCGTGCTCCAGGAAGGCGAATTCACCACCGTCGGCGGCCGCCAGCCGATCCGCGCCAATGCCCGCATCGTCGCCGCGACCCATCGCGACCTCCGGGGCCTGATTCGCTCCGGCCGGTTCCGCGAGGATCTGTTCTACCGGCTGAACGTGGTGCCGATCCGCCTGCCGCCGCTGCGCGAGCGCGCGGACGACATTCCCCTCCTCGCCCAGCATTTCCTCGCCCGCGCGAAAAGCGAGGGCCTGCCCGCGAAAACCCTTGCGCCCGAGGCAATGGCGCTGCTCGCCGTCCATCGCTGGCCGGGCAACGTGCGCGAACTGGAAAACCTGATGCGCCGGTTCGCCGCCCTGGTGCCGCAGCCGGTGATCGCCGGGGAGACCGTGGCGGCCGAGCTCGTCGACCGTGCAGCGGGCGACGATGCCCTGTCGCAGGATACAACCTCTGCGTCCGACATACCCCAGGGAGCCGAACGGGGCATCGAGCCCGCAATCGAGCGCCACGTCGCCCGGCTGATCGGCGAGGCGCGCGACAAGGACGAGGACGGCGTTCTCTACGACCGTGTGCTCGCCGCCTTCGAGGAACCGCTGATCCGTCTGGTTCTCGCCGAGACGCGCGGCAACCAGATCCGTGCCGCCGCCCTGCTCGGGCTGAACCGCAACACGCTGCGCAAGAAGATCCGCGCGCACGACATCGGCGTGACCCGGCGGGTCGGTTGAAGGACGCGCCGGTGAACCAGATGACCCGGGAGCTGAGCAAACCCTCGCACATCCACAGCCGGACCGGCGTGCTGGACGTTCTGCTCGGCCGCGTTTCCACCCTGATTCTCGCAGCCCTCGCCCTGCTGCTCGGCATCGGCAGCTTCGCCTACCTCGCCGGCGGCATCAAGCTCGAACTCCATTCGGGTTCGGCCTTCTCGCTCGCGCTCGGCGATATCGCGATCCTCCTGCTCCTCATCGCGGTCCTCGCCGCGCGGGTCACCCGGGTCCTGATGGAAAGCCGCAGCGGCGCGGCGGGGGCGCGGCTGCATGTGCGCCTCGTCCTGCTGTTCGGCGGGGTTGCCGCGATCCCGGCGATCCTGGTCGCGATCTTCGCCGCCGTGTTCTTCAATCTCGGCATCCAGGCCTGGTTCAACCAGCGGGTGCGCACGGCCCTGGCCGAAAGCCAGCAGGTCGCGGTCGGCTATCTCGATGCCAAGCGCAACAGCATCCGGCTCGACGCGCTGGCGATCGCCAACGACCTCAACCAGAACGGACCGATCTTCTACGGCAACCCGCAGAATTTCTTCGATCAGGGATTTCTCAACATCCTTGTCGCGCAAACCGCGCTGCACGGCCTCACCCAGTCGGCGATCTTCGAGCCGCTGACCAACAAGATCGTCGCTTCGGCCGGGCTGTTCGCCGGCACCGGGGTCACCCTGCCGCCCGAGAGCAAGATGGCGGAGGCGGCCAAACATCAGGTCGCGGTCTGGAGCGATCCGAATTCCATGCTGGAACGCGCCGTGGTGGAACTCGAAGCGACACCGACCCTGATGTTGATGGTCGAACGCCCGATCGATCCCTCGATCCTCGCCCATGTCAATC
>DASVGZ010000423.1:0-7547 GCA_036379275.1 Acidiphilium sp.
GGCGCTGGGGCTGGAACCCGCGCCGCGCGCCGATCTCGCCGACTGGGACGCGATGCTGGATACCAACTGCCGCGGCCTGATCTACATGACGCGGGCGGTGCTGCCCGGCATGGTCGCGCGAGGACGCGGGCATATCGTCAATCTCGGCTCGGTCGCGGGCAGCTATCCCTATCCCGGCGGCAATGTCTACGGCGCGACCAAGGCGTTCGTTCGCCAGTTCAGCCTCAATCTGCGCAGCGATCTGCATGGAACCGGACTCCGCGTCAGCGTGATCGAACCCGGCATGTGCGGCGGCACCGAATTCTCCGAGGTCCGTTTTGCCGGTAACAGGGATAAAGCCGCCGCGATCTACGCCGGGATGCAGCCGCTGACCGCAGCCGACATCGCCGAGACGGTTATCTGGATCACCGCCCGACCGGCGCATGTCAACGTCAATGCGGTGGAGATCATGCCGGCGGCGCAAAGCTTCGCGTCGTTCCAGGTTCACCGCGCGGCATGACATTCAGGCTGTCATTATTCCGGACAGGTCGACATCACGCATGAACGAGCCATGGTGACGGGCAGGTGGAACGTGGTTCCCCAGAGCAACAGGGCGACGAGGCTGATTCCGGCTCCCAGCGCCGATACGCCTGCCCATCCCGCATGAGCATAGGCCATTGTAGAGGCGATGGCTCCGATCGCGCTGCCGATGGAATAGAATACCATATAGCCGCCGACCAGGCGGTTGCGCGCTTCGGGATGACGGTCGAATATGATGCTCTGATTGGTGACATGAACAGCCTGTACGGCCAGATCGAGAAAAACGACGCCGACAAGAAAAACGGGCAGCGATACCGGCAGCATGACGATCAGCCGCCATGATATCAATAACAGCATAAGCGAAAACCCGGTGGTCCATTGCCCGAGACCGCGATCCGCGAGCCGGCCCGAGCCTGTTGCGGCAATCGCCCCTGCCATGCCGACAAGGCCGAACAAGCCGATCTGACTATGGGAATAGGAGAATGGCGGCATACTGAGCGGCAAAACCAGAGCCGTCCAGAAAGTGCTGAATGTCGCGAAGATCAGCAGGGCCAGAAGGCCGCGAATCAGTAATATCCGGTCGCGCAGAAACAAAACAGGAATCGACCGCAGTGTGGCAGCGTAACTGTCGGCACTGGCGGGTGAAAGCTGTCGCGGCAAGACGCGCATGAGCAGGCAAGTCATTGCCGCGGTCAGAAGGGCCGAGGCCAGATAGATCGCCCGCCAGCCACCGAGATCGGCAAGCAACCCGGCGGCGAAGCGAGCAGCGAGAATGCCGGTCACGACACCGCTCGTCACCATGCCGACCGCCTTGCCGCGTTCGGCAGGCGTTGCCAGTGTCGCGGCAAGGGCAACCAGTACTTGCACCACGACGGCAAGCAATCCCACCGCAGCCAGGCTGGTCAACAGAATCGCTTCGGTTCTTGCCAAGGCAACAAAGACCAGTGCAACGACCGATAAAATGCCTTGACCGATGATGAGGCGGCGGCGATCGACCAGATCGCCGAGCGGCACGATGAAAATCAGACCCAACCCATACCCGACCTGGGTCAACATCACGACGAGTCCGACAGCAGCGGGCGAAATCCCGAAATCCATCGCCATCGAAACGAGCAATGGCTGGGCATAATAGACGTTTGCGACGCTGAGACCGGCGGCAACGGCGAAGATCAGAGTCGTGATCCTCGACAGATTCCTGCCTGGCCTGTGCTGTGTCCTGTTCTTGTTTCCGTGGCTCATGGCGGTTCCGTTTATGGGGTTCATAAGTCTTATATTAAGACCACTTGTGCAAACGGAAATCTAGTTCTATTTTAGAACTACATTAAGTTGATGGAGATCGTCAGGCCATGGTCAAGCGGGTCAGCCAATGGAATGCGGGGTGCCCGGTTGCGCGTGCTCTGGATGTGATCGGCGACTGGTGGTCGCTGCTCATCATCCGGGATGCCTTCGATGGTGTACGCCGCTTCAATGAATTCCAGACAGGGCTCGGCATCGCCAGGGGGATGTTGGCGACGCGGCTACGGGACCTGACCGGGCGCGGCGTTCTGGAAACCGTACCCGCTTCGGACGGAACCGCTTATCGCGACTATGTCCTGACCGAAAAAGGGCGCGGTCTTTTCCTTGTTATCGTCGCGCTGCGCCAATGGGGCGAAGATCATCTCTATCGCCCGAATGAGCCGAGATCCTCGCTGGTGGACACCGAAACAGGCGCTCCCGTAGCCCGGTTGAAACTGCGCGCGCAGGGCGGGCGGTCTCTGGGGTGGGGCGATACCCGGGTGAGAAAAGTCCAGGGTGAATTGCCCGCATCGCGCGCGAGGACACGTAAAACGCCATGATCGGAAACATTATGCAAATGGAGCGGTTTTCCGTTCGCTGCGACGGCGACCATGGCATGACCGCCGCGCGGCATGAAAGTCAGGCCGCCATCGTCTCGAACAAAATGACATCGAGCATGAACGATCCGTCCGGTTCGATTTCGAAATGCGCGCGGGTCTCCGCCGATGCGGCGGTCTGGAGCGCCCGGATCGCACGCGCATTCACCTCCGGCGTGTTCATCCGCGCGATCCAGACCGCGAAATCCATCCGCAGCCGCCAGGTCCGGCACGCGGAGACGACGAAGCCCGACCGGCCGAGCCCCGCGACCCACTCCGATGCCGCGCGGTTGCGCACATGCGAGGTGTCGCGCAGCAGTTCGACGGCTTGAAGATGAGTGTCGAACAATGCGGTGCCGGGGGCGAACACGTCGATGAACACGGCAGACCTGCCGGGCTTCAGCACCCGCCGCGCCTCGCGCAGTCCGCCCTCGAAATCGCGCCAGTGATGCGCGGTGAAGCGGCATCCCAGAAAATCGAAGTTGGCATCCGCGAAGGGCAGGCGCTCGGCCGGCGCCTCGGCGGTGTCGATATTGGCAAGCCCGCGTTCGCGCGCGGTGGCGGCGACGGCGGCCAGCATCTCGCCTGACAGATCCGATGCGGTGACGCGATCCGCATGGCGCGCCATCAGATAGGCGACATGCCCGCCACCGGTGCCGAGGTCGAGCGCGTGGGCCGGGCGGATCTCGCGCACGATCGCGTCCAGCGCGTCGAGATCGGCGCCCCGCGCATGGACAGCACTTTCGACATAGGCCTGCGCGCGCGGACCGTACTGGTCGGTGACGACAGTCTCATGGGTTCGATTCATCGGTCTGCTCCTTGTGACAACGGGCAGAATAGGCCGGATTTAGCCTGTTACTATCTCCATAATTATCCTATCATAAACACTATCATGCTGGAGACGGATCAGAGAAAGCTGCTCGGCGAGTTCATTCGCGCGCACCGGGAACGGGCTCTGCCCGTCTCCGCCGGCCGGCGGCGCACGCCCGGAATGCGGCGGGAGGAGCTGGCGGTACAGGCGGGCATCAGCACGACCTGGTGCGCCTGGCTCGAACAGGGCCGCGCCGTGCAACCATCCCCCGAGGCTCTGGGCCGGCTCGCCCGGGCTCTGGCGCTGACCCCGGCCGAGCGCGCCTATCTGTTCGAGCTTGCCGGTCGGCTCGACCCGGAAATTCCACCCGAATCCGGCGCGGACGCCCCGGACTCCCTGCGCGCGGCGGTCGATGCGATCGCCCATCCCGCCTATGCGCTCGACCGGTTCTGGACCGCGTGCTGCTGGAACGATGCCGCGACCCGGCTGTTTCGCGGCTGGCTCGACGGCGATCACCAGCGCAACCTGCTGCGATTCGTTTTCCTTGAGGAATCGGCGCGCGCGCTGATCCCCGAGCGGGAAGACCGGGCGCGCCGGCTGCTCGCCGAGTTCCGCGCCGATTACGGTCACATGTTCCGCGATGCGCGGGTGAAGGATTTCGTCGATAGCCTGCGTCGGGACAGCCGGCTTTTCGCCGAAGCCTGGACCGCTCAGGACGTTCAGCACCGCGCTGGCGGCCTCAGAACCTTCAGGCACCCCGAGGATGGGCCGGTCTCGTTCGCGCAGCACACCTTCACCCCGGCGGAGCGGCCGGACCACAAGCTGGTGATTCTGGTCAGGCGATAATGCGGTTCAGCTCAGCTCAACTCAGCAGGTCGGCGATGACCAGCCAGCCGCGCGGTTCGCGCACGATGACCGCGACCGGCGGCAGCGATGCCCGGCCGAGCGCCATCTCGGTCCAGATCACGTCGAGAATCCGCAGCGCCGGACCCTTGCCCTGACCCCGGCCGACCACCAGTTCAAGAAAAGCGAACCAGTGCAGCCCCTGTGCAAGGGTCTGCAAATCCTGACCGAACATCCGGTCGAGATAGGGCGCGATCACGGCGGAGGCGGAACTGACGAAATAGCCGGTGATGCCGCCGGTCGACCAGGTGATCCCCGCCTTGGTCGCGCCGCCGGCCGCGCCATACATTTTCTGACGCATGATCGCGGTCATCTGGGATTCGAGACTGCCCTTCGGCACAGCCTTTTTCGCGACTTCCCACGAATACCAGGCGCTGTAGGTCGCCGGCTTGCCGCGTCGTGACGGCGGCACCAGTTTCTCGAACAGCGCGTTGAGCTTGTACCACATCACGCTGTAGGCCCCCGACTGGGCGGCGCTGGCGAGGCCGCCGACATCGGCGACCGAAACGGCGATGGTGCTGGCGATTTTCAGCCCCTGCTTGACCTGAAAATAGGTCCGGGTATTCGGCGACAGCCCTTCGTGGCCGTTCTGCTCGAAATGCGGATTGTCCAGCCCGTTGCCCTCTTCCTCGCCCAGCATCAGGTCGAAAATACCGGCGAGCGTGTTGCCTGCCGTTTCGTTGATCGCCTTGACCCCCTCGACGGCGGCATTGGCCTTGAACGGGGTTGGAATGTAGCTGATGGCGGTCGAAAGCATTCCGGACACGGACGATCCCTTTTCTAACGGACGGAGATCGCAGTCTGGACCGGATCGGCAAAAATGTCGATCCGGGAGCGGATCGGTTCTGAAGAAAAACCGTGTCTGTCCCGCGCCCGGAATATCGAGAACCACGGTACCGATCAGCCCGTTTTGCACTTGACACGCAACCATATGGTTGCCTATACGATAAGCAACTATTTGGTTGCATGATATCCGAATGGACGACGATCCCGTTTTTCATGCCCTGGCCGATGCAAGCCGCCGGCAGTTGCTGGACCGGCTGCACGACCGGAACGGCCAGACACTCGGCGAGCTGTGCCAGGGGCTGGAAATGACCCGCCAGGCCGTCGCCAAGCATCTGGCGATTCTCGAGGCGGCCAATCTCGTCTCGTGGCGGCGCCATGGCCGGGAGAAGCTGCATTTCATCAACCCGGTGCCGATCGGCGAAATCGCCGCGCGCTGGATCGGCAAGTTCGACCAACCACGGCTGGGCGCGCTGTCCGCGCTCAGGAAAACCCTCGAAGGAGATGACCATGGCTGACACCGCCGAAAGCAGGTTCGTCTATGTCACCTATATCCGGACCACCCCGGAACGCCTCTGGGAAGCACTGACCAGCACGGAATTTTCCAAAAGATACTGGCTCGGCGCTCAGGTCGAGGCCGACTGGAAACAGGGCGGCGCCTGGAAGATCGCCTTCCCGGACGGCAGGGTGGCCGATACCGGCGAGATCGTCGCCTTCGAGCCCGGAAAGCGCCTCGCCATCCGCTGGCGCAACGAATTCAGGCCGGAGCTGAAGGCGGAGGGCTGGTCGCTCTGCACCATGGAGATCGAAACCGTGGGCGAAGCGGTCAGGCTGACGGTGACGCACGCCATGGACCGCGAGGGATCGAAAGCCATCGAGGCATTTTCCGGCGGCTGGCCGAAAATCCTGTCCAACCTCAAATCGCTTCTGGAAACCGGCTCGACAATCCTCGCCACGATGTCCTGATCCGCCCGCATGGAGCGGTTCATGACCTCGGCAGAAGCTGCATCTGCAAACCGACGGAGGTCTGACGCACCGAAAGAACGATCGGAAGGAGGTTGGCTGGGGGACCTGGATTCGAACCAAGGCTGCCCGGGTCAGAGCCGGGAGTTCTACCGCTAAACTATCCCCCATCACCGGTCTGGCGCGCGGCCATCCGGCAGTGGTCGGGCCGGAGCTAGCACCGGCGCGGCCGTGTTGCAACCGGTGGCGTGCGCGTATCATTTTGCCGCGCAAAGCAATTCTGACTTGCTCTCCGGCCATGGGTTCGATCATTATATACGGATTATGGCAAGCGACCTCGCCCTGCCGATCCACCCGGCCAGTGGCCGGAGCGCCACCGAACCCCTCGGTGCCGATGGCTTTGCTACAACCGAACGCCGGAATCGCCCGCCCGCCTTCGCCGCCATCGATCTCGGCACCAACAACTGCCGGATGCTGATCGGCGTGCCCAGCGGCCCGGCCTTCCATGTTCTCGACAGTTTCAGCCGCGTGGTCCGGCTGGGTGAAGGCCTGTACCGCACCGGCATCCTGTCCGACTGCGCGATGGACCGCGCGATCGACGCGCTCGGCATCTGCGCCGAACGCCTCAAGCGCTGGGAGGTTGCCGAAACCCGGGCGATCGCGACCGAGGCCTGCCGCCAGGCCGAAAACGGCGCCGAATTCATCGCCCGCGCCCGGTCCGCCACCGGCCTGCCGCTGGAGGCCATTTCGCCGCGCGAGGAAGCCGGCCTCGCGCTGGAAAGCTGCGCCTCGCTGATCAATCAGGCGGAGCGCCGGGCCTTGTTGTTCGATATCGGCGGCGGCTCGACCGAAATCGCCTGGGTGCGGGTAACGCATAACGGGCCCGGCCGGTCGGTGCCGCAACTGATCGGCTATCACTCGATTCCGGTCGGCGTGGTCACCCTGTCCGAGCGCTGCGCCGGCTGGTGCGAGACCGAGGCCGGATTCGCCGGCGTGGTGGACGAGGTGAAAACCCTGCTCCGCCCGTTCGAGCAGATCCATCGTATCGGCCAGGAAATCCGCCAGGGCGGGGTGCGGCTGGTCGGCACCAGCGGCACCGTCACAACCATCGCCGGTATCGCCCTCAATCTCGACCGCTACCGCCGCGGCGCGATCGACGGCGCTGTCCTGCCGCGCGATCAGGTCGCCGAGGGCCTCGCCGCGATCTGCGCCATGGGCCGCTCGGGCCTCGCCCGGCATCCCTGCATCGGGCCGGACCGGGTCGATTTCGTTCTTCCCGGCTGCGCGATCTTCGCTGCCATCGAAGAGATGTGGCCGGCCCATGAACTCGCCGTCGCCGATCGCGGCCTGCGCGAGGGAATGCTGATGCGCCTCATCCGCGCCTCCCGCACCCGTCACCGCCGTTACAACGCATAGCGATACCCGATCATGACCGACGAAATTCCCCAGGGGCGCCGCACCGCCGTCCGGCTGAAAACCGCGCGCAAACACAAACCATCCTCCCAACGCTGGCTCGCCCGCCAGCTCAACGATCCGTATGTCGAGGCGGCGAAGGCGAAAGGCTACCGCTCGCGCGCCGCGTTCAAGCTGATCGAACTGGACGAGAAATTTGGCCTGATCCGGCGCGGCTGCCGGGTGGTCGATCTCGGTGCCGCGCCCGGTGGCTGGACCCAGATCGCGCTCGAACGCGGGGCAGG
>DASVGZ010000424.1:0-2238 GCA_036379275.1 Acidiphilium sp.
GAAGCCTGCGGGCAGCAGGGCGGGATGGGGCAGATCCTCGGTCATTCCAGCGCTTCCAGTGAACGCGGGCCTATAGCACCCGCATGGTCGCGGGCCAATTCAGGCTGGCATCCCGACGCTCGCTATGGCAAGGTTCCGCAACCTTAACGGGTATTATGCCGTGCTGTTCAACTCACCGGTCTTCGTCGTCGGGTTTCTGCCGGTCTTTCTGGCCGGATTCGCGCTCGCGGGATGGCGGTTTGGCCCGCGCGCGGCGCTTTCGGTCCTGCTTCTGGCAAGCCTGTTCTTCTACGCATGGTGGAAGCCGGTGCTGCTGCCGCTTCTGGTCGGCTCGATCCTCGGCAACCATGCGCTTCTGCGCGCGATGCGCGGGTCGCGACGGCCGAAACCATGGCTCGTCTCTGGAATCGCGGCGAATCTGGGCCTGCTCGGCTGGTTCAAATATGCCGGCCTGCTCGCCGCGACCGGAGCGGAGATCCTTGGCATAAAAGCGCCCGATCTGAATATCATCCTGCCGCTCGGCATCAGCTTTTTCACCTTTCAGCAGATCATGCTCCTGGTCGATACCTTTCGCGGCGAGGCACCTTCCTGCTCGCTGCTCGATCACGCCTGCTTCGTCGGCTTTTTCGCGCACCTGATCGCGGGGCCGCTGGTGCGTCCGCGCGAGATCATCCCGCAATTCGCGTCCCATGACGGGCGGTTGCATCATGACGACCTCGCCATCGGAGCGGAACTGTTCCTGCTCGGGCTGATCAAGAAACTGGTTCTGGCGGACAGTCTCACGGCCTTCGCCGATCCGGGATTCGCCGCCGCCGCTGCTGGACACCAATTGTCCCTGATCGGCGCCTGGGTCGCCCTGCTCGCCTACGGAGCGCAGATCTATTTCGACTTCTCCGGCTATTCGGACATGGCGATCGGGCTGGCGCGAATGGTCGGCATCGGGTTTCCGCTGAATTTCCGCAGTCCGTATCAGGCGCGCGATGTCAGCGATTTCTGGCGGCGCTGGAACATCACCCTGTCGATGTTCCTGCGCGACTATCTCTACATCCCGCTCGGCGGCAACCGGCGTGGCGAGGCCCGGCGCAACGCCAATCTGATGATCACCATGCTGCTCGGCGGGCTGTGGCACGGGGCGGCATGGCGGTTCATGCTGTGGGGCGGGCTGCACGGGCTGTATCTGGTCGTGCATCACCAGTGGCGGCGGCGTGGCTGGAGGCTGCCGGGCTGGCTGGCACGGGCGATCACCCTGTTCGCCGTTCTGATCGCCTGGGTGCCGTTCCGCGCGGACAGCCTCGGCGCGTGCCGGATCATGCTGCGCGGACTGGCCGGACTCAACGGCGTCGCACTGCCGGCAATGATCGTTCACGCGATCCCGGTTCTGGGACTGGTGGCGCGCCCGGTCGCTGTCCTGCCCTGGCTCGGCGATGCACGGACGATGAGCGTGGTACAAGCCGGCGCCCTGCTCGCCCTGGCCTGGGGGATCATCCTGCTGGCGCCCGACCTGCATAGCCTGAGGGAAAAGGGCAGAAGCGCCGTTCTTGTGGCAGGCTTCGCCTTCGCCGTGCAGGCGCTGTTCTTCGCGCCGTTCGCCCGGCCCTTCATCTATTTCCAGTTCTGATGCGCCGGTTGGTCCTGTGCGCACTGGCGTCGATAGCCCTGTATCTCATCGCGTTCGGCTTCGTGCTCGACCGGCCGCTCTCGCTCGGAACGCTTCGACTGGAAATGTCGCAAAAGCTCACGCGCGGCGCAAAACTGGCATCGCCGAAACTGGTGATTCTGGCGGGGTCGAACGGGCCGTATTCGCATTCCTGCGCCGTGATCGGGGCGATGCTGCGCCTGCCATGCGAGAATGCCGGAATCGCGGTCGGAATCGGACTCGACGATCTGTTCGCCCGCTGGGCGGCGCTGCTCGAACCGGGCGATATCGCCTACCTGCCGATGGAGGTGCAGCAATACACCGTGACCCGCGCGCAGAACCGGATGGACGTGGATGGCGCGATCCTGTTCCGCCACGATCGCGCGCTGTTATGGCGGCTGGGGGTTGGGCGAACTTTGGGCGGCGTGTTCGCCAACACCATGCCGGACGGGCTGGAGGCGGTGGCCGAGATGGCAGCCCGTGCCGCAGGATTCGGCCATCCGCGCGCGCTTCTGGCGAGACAGTATGACAGGGATGGCGACCGGATCGGCACCACGCTCGCCGGTGCCGACACCGCGTTTCTGCGCACCCTGCACCGCACG
>DASVGZ010000425.1:0-3177 GCA_036379275.1 Acidiphilium sp.
CGGAGCGGGTGTGGTCGCGCCGGTCGACGATGTCGCGCAGTTGGCGAAGGCGATGCGGCGGCTGATCTTCAGCCCGTCCCTGCGCGCCGAAATGGGGGGCAATGCCTGGGCGCGCGCGCAGAGCCTGCCGGGCTGGCCGGATCAGGCTCGCGCCCTGCACGACATCCTGAACGGCTGACAGCCGCTCGTTGTCTGGACCGGCGACCGGGGCATCCTGACCCGGGGCGAACCGACCATCCTGCAAGGCGCCGACATGGGACGGCCGTCCCGCATCGTCGCGCGGTTCGACGATATCGCGGGAAGCCCCGTCTTTGTCAGCGGCGCATCGGCGGAAATCGCCGGCTGATAGAAATCAGGGGTCGTTCGTCGACAGGTTGCCGTTCTTTTCCGCTGCCCGGCTGTAGAGAAACGTCCAGCCGATCAGCAGGCCGACGGTGGCGTAGCCGACGATCGGGCCGATGAGCAGAAACCGGCCGACCGGCAGCGAGAACACAAGGGCGCTGCGGATCGCGGTTTCCGCGATCAGTCCCGCGCCCCAGACGATGGTCATCACCGTCATGATCCGGCGGAAGCCCGGCTTGTCGCGGTAGCTTTCGAACTCGGCGCTGTCCTCGGGCGACTGACGCTGGAGGCTGGCGCTCGCGAGAATGTAGATCAGCGGTTTGCGGATGAAGGCCGAGCCGATGAAAATCAGGCCGATCACGCCGGTGATCAGGGATTCGCGCATCAGAAGCAGTTTGGGCGAGCCGCCGAGCGCGAAGCCGAGCAGCGACAGCGCGATGCCGCCAAGCACAAGGATCGAGATCGCGTCGACCCGCCGCTTGCGGGCGAATTCGACCAGGCTCCAGAGCATCGGCGGGGCGGCCGAGGCCATGATCGCGTGGATCTCGCCGATATGCGGTTTGGCCAGCCGGTAGCACGCCCAGGGGAGCAGGAAATTGAACAGGATTTCGAGCGCGAGCATGATGCGCTTGCGGGTGATCCAGCCGGTCATGATTTCTTTCCTATCGGAACCGGTGCGGAAAGCAAACCGGCGTCCGCACGGCCTTCAGACGAATTTCCGAAGCGAAATGCCGGGGTCGGGGGCGGCTTCGATCAGCCGCCTCTGCCGCTTGTCGTACCAGATGCTCCAGAGGATCAGCACGCCGATGATGCCGTAGCTGACGATCGGGTTGGCGATGAGATAATCCGGGACCGACAGGCTGAAGACCAGAATACAGCCGATCCCGGACGAGATCAGCAGGCCGATGCCCCAGACGAGGGTCATGATCATCATCGTGCGGCGAAAATGATGGTTGTCGCGTAACCGTTCGAACCGTTCGACCTCGGCGGGGGACGTGCGCATCTTGGCCGCGCGGGCGAGCTGGTAGATCAGCGGTCTGCCGATCGCCGCCGAGACGAGAAAGCCGAGCCCGATCGCGGCGGTGACGAAATTCTGCCGCAGTTGCAGGTCGCTCACCGATCCGCCGCCGATCAGGGCGAGAAGCGAAAGGACGATGCTGGCGACCACCATGGTCGATACCGCATCGATCCGGCGGTTCCGGATGAACTCGACGATACTCCAGACGATCGGCGGCACCGATGCCATGATCAGCGCATGAAGTTTACCGAGAAAGGAGGCCGATTCGACGTAGATTGCATAGGGAAGCAGAAAATTGACCAGAACGAGGCCGGCGATCTCAAGAACGCTTTTCAGTGCGGGTCGTCTTGTTTCGCTGCGGCCTGCCATGGGTTCGCATATCCGGTCCATCGGGTGACGGCAGGGGAGTCCGTGCCAGTCCGATCGTGTTCCATTTATAAGATTGGGCGTTCGGGCCGATTTGCAACCCGCTCTGATGCAATCCGGCAAGGCCGCGCCTGCAAGGATGGATACGAAGCGTTGCGTCGGGAAGATCCGGTTCAGCCGGCGGGCCGCCCCGCGCGGTGATACGGATGACCGTCGAGAATGGACTGTGCGCGATAAAGCTGTTCGGCGAGAAGCGCGCGGGCGAACAAATGCGGCAGGGTCAGGCGGCCGAGCGACAGAACCGCGTCGGCGCGGGAAATAACCGGGCCATCCAGACCTTCCGCACCGCCGATGATGAAAACGAGGGGCTTTCCGGTGTCGCGCCAGCGGGCGAGCAGGGTGGCGAGGCCGGCGCTGTCGGGAGCCTGACCCGCCTGGTCGAGAGCGATGGCGAAATCGCCGGGGCCGACGCGTTTGAGAATCGCCTCGGCCTCGCGCCGCTTGATCTCGGCCGGGCTGCCGCGCCCGTCCGGCAGGGCGACCAGTTCGAGCGGCGGTTTCAGCCGCGCCGAATAGCGGTGCAGAAGTTCAGCCTCCGGGCCGGTGGAATCACGCCCGATCGCGACGATGCGCAGCCGGCCCGGCTGGGGGCTCAAGCCGGTGCCCGGTCAGGCCGGGTCATCCAGATCCGCGCCCCACATTTTTTCGAGCGCGTAGAGGGTTCGCGATTCCGGTTTGAACAGATGGACCACGATATCGCCGGCATCGACGAGTACCCAGTCCGAACCGCCGGCACCCTCGGTCTGCACGCGCTTGACGCCGATTTCAGCGAGTTTTTCGATCAGATGGGTCGCCATCGCGGAAATCTGCCGGTCGGCGAGGCCGGTGGCGATCACCATGCGATCGGCGAAACTGGCGCGTCCTTCAAGATCGAGGGCGACGATGTTCTCGGCCTTGTCGTCGGCGAGGCTGCCGGTGATGACGGTTTGCATCGTCTCCAGCCGGTCCGCCGATTTCTCCCGCGCGGTACTGCGCGCGCGTGGCGGCTTCGGTCCGGCGATGACGGCTTTCTTGCGTGGCGTGCCCGGCGCTTTCGGGGCGATTTCCACGGGCTTCGGCGGTTTGCGCTTCGCGGCCGGCTTGCGCGCGGCGGGTGTGGGCGGAAGCGGGCGGCTCGGTGGGCGGGCGATGGAAAGTCTCCTCAGGAACGGCGTTTGGCGCGGGCGCGCAACTCTGTGGCTGATAGCGGATTTTCGCGAATCGGCAACCATGTCCATGCCGGGGCGGGCATGACGGCCAGAACCGGAGCGCGGCGCGCCGGGTGCCGTGACCGGCGCAGGGCTTTCGCCGCCGGACCGGCGAGGGCGCGGCGGGTTTCGCCAGGGCGCGGCAGAATTGCGATCGGCGCGAGGCGGGTGATCGCGCGCCAGCGGTTCCAGTGCGGCAACTGG
>DASVGZ010000426.1:0-2499 GCA_036379275.1 Acidiphilium sp.
TCCATCATCTGATCCTGCCGGCGCTGCCCCTGGTTTTCGTGCTGTTCGGCTATATTGCGCGAATGGCGCGTGCCGGAACCGTGGAAGCACTGGACGCGGACTATACGAGAACAGCGATCCTCAAGGGATTGCCGCGACATGTCGTGATCCGGCGCCATGTCCTGCGCAATGCGCTTCTGCCCACCATCACGGTGGTGGCGACCCAGGTGGGCTATCTGGTTGGCGGACTGGTGATCGTCGAGACCCTGTTCCGCTATCAGGGGATCGGCAGCCTGATCCTGAACGCCGCGCGGGCGAAGGATTTTCCGATGCTGGAGGCAGGAATCCTCTCGATCGGTGTGATTTATGTCTTCGTCACGATGGTCGCGGATATCCTGCTGATCGCCCTGAATCCGCTGCTGCGGCGATAGCCGGGTTGTCAGCCGATATACGGGATGAAAGGATAGCCGATTGAGCACCGCTGCACCGACCGCCGAAGCCGCCGCCGCACCGTCCCGAACCATGGCCGGGAGATGGCGGAACAACGAGCGGCTGCGCGCGGTTCTGGCGTCGCATGTGTTCCAGGTCGGCGCAGGTATTCTTCTGCTCTGGATCGTCTGTGCGATCTTCGGGCCGTGGCTGGTTCCGTACAATCCGTATCACGACGATCTTCTGAACACGCTGGCTTCCCCGAGTCTCGCCCATCCGTTCGGCACCGACCAGATCGGCCGGGACGTGCTGTCGCGCGTGATCATCGGCTCCCGCTCGATCCTTGTGGTTGCGCCTCTGGCGACTCTGCTCGGCACGGTCGCGGGCACCACGCTCGGCCTGATCACGGGCTATTATGGCGGCGTTACCGACATGATGCTGAGCCGGCTGATCGATGCCCTTCTGGCGCTGCCGCTGATCATCGTCGCCCTTCTGGCGCTGGTGGCGCTCGGCCCATCCACCTTCACCGTGATCATCGTGATCGGACTGATTTTCACGCCGCTGATATCGCGCACCGTGCGCGCCGCCGTGCTCGCCGAACGCGAACTCGATTATGTGGCGGCGGCGCAACTGCGCGGCGAGAACGGGCTGCACATCATGTTCGTGGAAATCCTGCCCAACGTGATGCCGCCGGTTCTGGTGGAAACCACGGTCCGGCTCGGCTATGCGATCTTCACCGTCGCATCGCTGAGTTTTCTCGGTTTCGGCATCCAGCCGCCTTCGGCGGACTGGGGGCTGACCATTTCCGAGAATTACGACCTGATCACCGGCGGCTACTGGTGGACCGTGACCTTCGATGCCATCGCCATCGCGTCGCTTGTGGTCGCGGTCAATCTGATCGCGGACGGGATTCAGGGGGCGCTGGAATGACCGTCTCCGATCTTCCGGCGGAAGCGGTCGCATTGTGCGACGAACCAGGCGTTGCGCCGGCGCTGGAGGTGAAGGATCTCGATGTCGCCTATCGAATCCGGGGGCGCGACCTTCAGGTGCTGCGCAATGTGTCGTTCAGCGTTGGCCGGGGCGAATCCTACGGTCTCGTCGGTGAATCCGGCTGCGGTAAATCGACCGTGGCGCTTGCGGCGCTTGGCGGGCTGCCGCGCAACGGCATCGTCCGGGGCGGGGAAATCCGCATCGAGGGACGCGACCTTGCCGGGCTGAGAGCCCCGGCACTGCGTGCGATGCGGGCGAAATCCGTCTCGATGGTGTATCAGGATGCTGGTCGGGCGCTGAATCCGTCGATCACCATCGGGCGACAGATGGCCGAGGTGTTCGAGCTTCTGGGCATCCACGGCAAGGAGGCGCTCGATCGCTGCGAGGCGATGCTGCAACGGGTGCAGATCGCGAGCCCGGGACGGGTGATCGCGTCGTATCCACACCAGCTTTCGGGCGGCATGTTGCAGCGTGTGGTGATCGCCATGGCGCTGTCCAAGGATCCGACCCTTCTGGTTCTCGACGAACCGACCACGGCGCTCGATGCCACGGTGGAAGCCGAGGTGCTCGACCTGATCGCCGGGTTGCGCAAGGAGTTTTCGGCATCGGTTTTGTTCATCAGCCATAATCTCGGCGTGATCGAGCAGATGTGCGATCGCATTGGCGTTCTGTATGCGGGGAGTCTGGTCGAGGAGGGGTCGGCGCGGGATCTGCTGCGCCGGCCGATGCACCCCTACACCGTGCGCCTGCTCCGCTGCCTGCCAGCGGCCGGGAGAAGCAAGACCACAGCGCGGCTGGAGACGATCGAGGGGTTTCTGCCGCCGCCGGGCGTCATTGTGCCCGGGTGCGTGTTCGCGGCCCGGTGTGATCTGGCCGACGAACTTTGCCATACCGTGCCGCCGCCGCCGCATGCCGATGGCGGCCACAGCAGCCTTTGTCATCACTGGGAGCGTGTGGGCGAATTGTCGCCCGGCGTGCCGGAACCGGCGGTCCCCGAAATTGCCGGTACAAATGCGGTGGAAGCGGATCGCATCGTGTTGCGGGCACGAAACCTGTCGAAGTCGTTCCGGATCGGCGGGCGCGCGCTGCACGCGGTGGAGA
>DASVGZ010000427.1:0-2507 GCA_036379275.1 Acidiphilium sp.
GGCGCAGGCGGCTTCCCCCATCGCGCGGCGGCGCTCGGCGGTCATGAACGGTGCCGGCGCTTCCTCGACGATTTTCTGATGCCGGCGCTGGATCGAGCAGTCGCGCTCGAACAGCGAGACGACATTGCCATGGGTATCGGCAAAAACCTGGATTTCGATATGGCGCGGCCGGGTCAGATAACGCTCGATCAAAACCCGGTCGTCGCCGAACGCCGCCCGTGCCTCGCCCTTCGCGAGATCGAGCGCGGTCGCGAATTCGTCAGCCTGGTTGACGACGCGCATTCCCTTGCCGCCACCGCCGGCAGACGCCTTGATCAGCACCGGATAGCCGATTTTTCCGGCCTGTTCGGCAAGGAACGCGGGTTCCTGCTCCGCGCCGTGATAGCCGGGAACCAGCGGCACACCCGCCTTCTCCATCAGTGCCTTGGCAGCCGATTTCGACCCCATGGCGCGGATCGCTGGGCCGGGCGGGCCAATGAAGATCAGCCCTGCTTCGGCACAGGCTTCGGCGAAACCGGCATTCTCGCTGAGAAACCCGTAGCCGGGATGAATTGCGGCAGCGCCCGTGCGTTTTGCCGCCTCGATGATCTTCGCGCCATCGAGATAGCTTTCGCGCGCCGGCGCGGGACCGATGCAGATCGCGACATCCGCCGCAGCGACATGCGCGGCATGAGCATCGGCCTCGGAATAGACGGCAACGCTGCGGATGCCGAGCCGTCGTGCGGTACGGACGATCCGGCAGGCGATCTCGCCGCGATTGGCGATCAGAACCGTGTCGAACATGGGATGCCCGGTCATTGGAGTCTCCAGCCCGGCGCGCGCCGTTCGAGAAACGCCCCGATTCCCTCGCGGCCTTCGTCGGCGGCCCGGCGTTCGGCGATCAGCCGCGCGGTTTCCGCGATCAGCGCGGCATCGGGAGGGCGATTCGCGACCGTCGCGACCAGTGCCTTCGCACAGGCCTGGGCCTCCGGTCCGCCGCGCAGGATTTCGTCCAGAAGCGCATCGCGCGTCGCGTGCAGATCCTCATGCGCGACGACCTCATGCACCAACCCGATCCGCTGCGCGGTTCGCGCCGAAAAAACCTCGCCGGTGATGAAATAGCGCCGCGCCTGATGCGGGCCGATCGCAGCCACCACGTAGGGCGAGATCACCGCCGGAATCAGCCCGAGCCGAACCTCGGACAGGCTGAATCGCGCATCCTCGCAGGCAATGACGATATCGCAGCACACGGCGAGTCCCACGCCGCCGCCGAACGCGGCCCCCTGAACAAGGGCGATGGTCGGCTTCGGCAGCGAATCGAGCGCCTGCATCAGCCGTGCCAGGTGCATCGCATCATCGCGGTTCTGCTCGACCGTGTAGGTTGCCATCCGGCGCATCCAGTTCAGGTCGGCGCCGGCGGAAAAACTCTTGCCGCGCCCTTCGAGAACCACGGCGCGAATGGCCGTATCCTTCGCGATTCGCCCGAGCAGATCGTTAAAAACCTCGATCGTCTCGTCGTCGAACGCGTTATGCACGTCCGGCCGGTCGAGCGTGACCGTCGCAACGCCCCTGTCATCGACGCCGAATTCCACAGGTCCGCTCATCGCCGTCACATCCTGAACAGGCCGAAGCGCGTCGGTTCCGCGCCGGCATTGAGAGAAGCCGAAAGGCCGAGGGCCAGAACCATCCTGGTATCGGCGGGGTCGATCACGCCATCGTCCCAGAGGCGCGCGCTCGCATAATAGGGGTGGCCCTGGGCCTCGTACTGCGCCTCGATCGGTGCCTTGAACGCAGCCTCCTCATCGGCGCTCCACGAACCGCCCTTCGCCTCGATATTATCGCGCCGGATCTGCGACAGGACCGATGCCGCCTGCGATCCGCCCATCACGGAAATCCGGGCGTTCGGCCACATCCACAGAAAGCGCGGATCATAGGCGCGGCCGCACATGCCGTAATTGCCGGCGCCGAAACTGCCGCCGATGATCACGGTGAATTTCGGTACCGCGGCGGTCGCGACGGCGGTCACCAGCTTCGCCCCGTCCTTGGCGATACCGCCCGACTCGTATTTTCGTCCGACCATGAAGCCGGTGATGTTCTGCAGGAATACCAGAGGAATGCCGCGCTGGGCGCACAACTCGATGAAATGCGCGCCCTTGAGCGCCGATTCGGAGAACAGAACGCCGTTATTGGCGATGATGCCGACCGGATAGCCCCAGATATGCGCGAAGGCGGTGACCAGCGTGGTGCCGTAGCGCTCCTTGAACTCGTCGAACACACCGCCATCGACGATCAGGCGGATCACCTCGCGCACGTCGTACGGCGTTCGGGTATCGGTGGGGACGATGCCGTAAATGGCATCGCGCTCGCCGGGTGCGGCGACCGGGGCGCGGATGTCGAGCGAGGCGGGTTTCGCCGTGTTCAGCCCGCCGACGATCCGCCGCGCGATGCCGAGCGCATGAACGTCGCTCTCGGCGTAATGGTCGGCGACGCCGGAAACCCGCGTGTGGACATCCGCCCCGCCCAGCGCC
>DASVGZ010000428.1:0-6766 GCA_036379275.1 Acidiphilium sp.
GCAGCGCCTCCATCATTTTGAGCGCATCCGCGACGGCGAAGCGTTCGCCCCGGTCGAGCAGGGATTTCAGGGTGTCGCCCTCGACGAATTCCATGACGATATAGGCGATCGTGTCGGTCTCGCCGTAATCGTAGACACCGACGATGTTCGGATGGGTCAGCCGTCCGGCAGCCTGGGCCTCGCGCTTGAAGCGCAGCAGATCCTCGGCGGCCTCGGGGTCGTGAGCGCGGTCGAGGCTGACGGTCTTGATCGCGACGCGGCGGGCGATGACCGGATCGAAGCCTTCGTAGACCGTACCCATCGCGCCGCGCCCGAGGATGCGGACGATGTCGTATTTGCCGAGGGTGGTGAAGTCGGCCGTCGCCATCTCAGAATGTCCGTTTCGCCTGCCCGGCGGGTTGATAGTTGGCGATGCTGCGGGCCTGCGACCCGCCATCGCCGATCACCACGAATGGCGCCCAGTAGAACGGGTTGGCAAGTTTTGCCGAAACGCCGCCGGTACCGGCGCCGTCGATCAGGGCAAGCTGGGCGCTGCGCAGGCTGGAGGCGGCACCGCCGTCGTCGCCCGAGGCGATATGCGCCAGCGTGGTCGCGACCAGATAGGAACTGACCTGATCGTTCACCGCCCACTGGGTCACCATCATGCTGCGCGCGCCGGCGAAGAAGAAGGCGCGGGCGAGGCCGGACAGCGCCTCGCCGCCGTCGCGGCCGTTGCCGCCGCCGGTATTGCAGGCCGAGAGCACGACCAGATTGGCGTCGAGATGCAGGTTGGTGATGTCCGACGTGGTCAGCATCGCCTGATCGGCGGATTTGGCGCCCGCCGGCGGAGACGTGACGATCGCCGGTTCCCGCGCGCAGGGCAGCTCTGAGGGCAGCAGCGCATGGGTCGCGAAATGCAGGATGCGAAACTGCTTGAGGTCGGCGTGCTCGATGTTCGGCACGGTGAAGTCGGGGCCGAGCAGTTCATCCGAGGCAGGGGCGTGAAACAGCGCGCGCGCGGCGGCGAGTTCCAGTTTCGCATAGGGCAGCGAGGGCAGGTTCGCGAACAGGGTCGCGCTGTTCGAGCAGGCGGGACCGCTGAAGGTCGCCGCCGCCTGGGCGTCGGTGACGTGATCGAAATCGCCGAAGCCGAACCAGGGCTGGCTTGCCTGCGAGGTTCCCTGAATCCGCCGCAGCGACACGAAATTCGCGGCTGCCGGCACGTAGACCAGGGTCATCTTGCGGATCAGCCACGGCGCGGCCCGGAAATCGTCCGTTTTGGCCGGGCCGGTCGGCAGCAGCGCGAAGGGCAGCGACAGGAGCGGGCCGGACGGCGCGATCACCATGGCGGTGGTGCGGGCGAGTTCTGGCTGGAACGGAGCGACCGTGGCCTTGTAGATCGCTGCCGCGTCCGTCATCGCGAACGGCGGCAGGCCGGACTGGGTCGGCACCATGCTGCGGCGCACCGCCTGGACCAGCTTCGTCATGTCGGCATCGCCGGTATCGGTGCGCGCCACGGCGATCTTCTGGTTTTGCAGAAGAAACAGCCAGGCGTGACCCGGCGCGAGCATGATGTCGAGGAAGGCCTCGTTCGGGTGCAACCGGGCAAGGACGCTGGAAGCTGGCACCGATTCCTGGACCAACTGGCCGAAATTGGGCGCGGCGGCTTCCACCGCCTCGTCGGCCTGAGACAGGGACTGCGTCGCTGCGGCGATCCGCGCGTCGATCGTGGCGAGCGACTGCTTCGACCCGCCATGACCATGGGTAAGATCGTCGCGCTCACGATAGAGTTGGGCGAGTTTCGCCACGGCGTCCTGATGCCCGCGGATCGCCGCCGCGACCTTGGGGCTTTTCGAATCGACCGCCAGCCGCGCGGCGCTTTCGGCGATTTCCTGGCTCGTGGTGCTGCCCTGGGCGAGTTCGGCCATGCCGAACATCTCGGCGTAGAGCGCCTGGGCATCGGCCGGCGTCCGGGTGGCCCGGGCGTCGAGCGCGTCGAGGCAGGGGGCGATCAGCCGCGCCGACGTGCCGAGGCGGAGCCGGCGCAGCAGGGCGACGCCGTGGCGGCAGGCCGCGATCGCCTGGTCGATATCGTTGGAACTGGCCAGCACAGAGCCTTGCAGAAGCGATGTGTCGGCGACCGGACGCGAACCGGGCAGCGCCTCGTCGAAATTGCGCGAGGCTGCAGCGAGGCGGGTGACTGCGGCGGCGTTCTGGCCGGTCGCTGCGTCGACGGCGGCGGAGGTGCGGTCGAGCCGTGCCTGCAGGATCGGCGGGGCGATGCCGTTGGCGCTGGAAATCATCGCCGAGCGGCGGATCGTCGCCGCGGCCTCGCGCGGGTGACCGAGCGAGGCGAGGGCGACCCCCTGATAGCGAAGGGTTTCGATCACGCCGAGCAGGGCCTGCTGGCTGACCGGGCTGAGCAAGGTGGTCTGGGCGGCGAGAATCTGGGCGCCCCCGCCGGCCGACAGGGCAAAGCCGGTATCGCCGGCCGGAACCAGGGCGTGCGGCGTGATCAGCGATGGTGGCAGCAGTGCCGCATAGCCCTGTTCGGCGCGGGTGAGCAGGGTCAGGGCGTCCTTGTCGTGGCCCTGATTGAGGGCATCGAGGCCGCGATAGTGGAGAAGATGCGGAACCGCGGTGGCATCGGCCGAATCGGGCGCAAGCGTCCGGGCCTCGGCGAACAGCGCATCGGCCTGACGATAATGCCCCCCGTCCGAAAGATTGAGCGCCAGATCCACCATCGGCGCCACCGTGTTCGGGTTGGTGGGACCGAGCGCCTTTTGCTGCAACGCGAGGGCAGCGCGATAGGCGGTGACCGCGGCGGGATAATCCTCGGCCTGGTTGGCGTTGTTGCCGACCCGCATCAGCGCCTCGTACTGGCCGACATCGCCCGAGGTGAAGGCGGATGCCGCGAGGCGGTCGGCGAGCAGGCGATCCGAAATCGTCACCGAGGTATCGCGCGCGGCGGTCGGGGTGACGGCTCCGCTCGCGATCCCGATCGCCCGCTGCATCACCGGAAAGGCCGGCTGCACTCCATCGGCGAGCCAGGCCCGGCCGTCGATCAGGGCAGCGACGGCGACATGCGGCCAGCCGCCGATCCGCTGGGTGCAGAGCAGGATCTCGGCCGGATACTGGCCGAGAATGGTGGCCGGCTTCGGTGCGGCGCAAGCATAGCGCTGTTCGAGGCCGGCGCGCCATGTGCCGGTTTCGGCGAGTTGTGCGAGGCCGGTGGCATTGGTTGCAGGGCCGGCGGCGACCTCGGCGCTCGGATGCTGCCAGGATCCGCAATAGACCACGGCGCCCTGTGGCGTGCGGCTCGCGGTGCAGGTGTCCCCGCTGCTGCTGCGGCCGATATCGTAGTGTTTCCCGGTGATCTGGGCCGTCGCCGAATTCGACACATAGGCGTCGGGCGGCGGCTGGGTGCAGCCGGCGAGTGCCGCGAGGCCGAGCAGGGATGTCAATGCGATGATGCGCCGCACGGTCAGTAATCCTTGGCGGCAACGCCCGGAAGCAGGACGTTGCGGTCGAGCCGTCGCCGGCGCGTCGGGTTGAGGTCGAAATTCTGGAGCGGGCTGGCCTGCGGAATGCTCAGGATCGGGATCACGGTGCAGTTCACCGAACCGATGATGCAACTGTTGAACCGGTAGTTGCTCTGCGGGATCGGCACCACCGCGCTGTTGTGCGCGGCGGTCGATCCGGTCAGGCTGCCGAGCTGGCCAGTGAAATCGACCGAGCCTGCCGCGCCGCCCGAAACCACCAGATATTTCAGGTTCACCTGGCCGTGCGCCTTGCCGGCGCCAAGCTCCAGAACGAGGGAGGTGTCGGGGGCGTTCAGATTGTTGAACGCGGCGCTGCCATTCGGCTGGAGAAGGATGAACACGGTGTTAGGGTGGCCGGCGAGGCCGGTCCCTTCCGCCGTGGCGCCGGTATCGATGTTGAAAGTGCCGGTCTGGACCAGTTGCTGGACCTGGCCCCGGGTGACGGCGAGGACGGAATCCGTGCCGGTCCGGGGAACCGGATTGGCCTGCGAGCCATAGGGCAGGGTGTCGCCGCCGATATTGAGGCCGCCGCCGGCAGCACCATCCAGCACCATCTGCCCGGTCGCGGTGATCGAGACGGCGTTCGCGGTCACGATGCCGGCGATATCGAGCGCGGCATCGTCGATCAGGCTGAACACATGGTCGATATCGTTGAAGCCGCCGAGCGTTGCGATCTGGTTCGAGCCCGCGAGCGAGACATCGCCGCCGATCGCGCCCGCGCTTTGCAGAAGCTTCGCGTCGATCGCGCCGGTCTCGCCGATCGCGCCGCCGCCAAGGGCCAGAATGCCAGGGGTCGCGATGGTTCCCGGTATCGCCATGCCCGCCGCGATCAGCGTTGCGTTGGCGGCGGAGACGGGGCCGGCGACGGTGAGCTGGGTGGCGTCGTCGAGGATGAGGTTGCCGGCATCGGCGAAGGTGCCGATGGTGGCGATGCTGTTCGCCCCGGTCAGCGAGACATCGCCGCCGATGGTGCCGTAGCTGGCGAGGGTTCCGGCGGTGATGTTGCCGGTTTCGGCGATCGCCCCGGCATCGCCGAGGGCGAGGCGGTTGGCGATGGAGACGTTGCCGGCGATCAGCAGGTTTCTGGCGTCGTCGATCGTCGCGTTGCTGGCGGAGAGATTGCCGAGCGTTGCGATGGAGTTGTTACCGGTCAGAGAGACATCGCCGCCCGCTGAGCCGGTGAGGGTGCTCGCCGTGATGATGCCGGTGCCCACGATGTTGCCAGCGGTGGCGAGCGAGAGGTTGCCGGTGGTGATGCTGCCTGGGATGGCGAAGCCGGCGGCATCCAGCGTTGCGTTGGAGGCGCTGAACGGCCCTTCGACGGTGAGTTGGGTGGCGTCATCGAGAATAACGTTGCCGGTGGCGCTGAACGCACCGAGCGAGGCGATGGAGTTTGCGCCGGTCAGCGAGACGAGGGCGCCGGCCGAGCCGGTGAGGGTGTTCGCCGTGATGATGCCGGTGCCCACGATACTGCTGGCGGTCGTGAGCGAGAGATTGCCGGTGGCGATCGAGCCGGGGATGGCGAAGCCGGCGGCATCGAGGGTCGCGTTGGCGGCGCTGAACGGCCCTGCGACGGTGAGCACGCTGGTGTCATCGAGGATGACATTGCCGGCATCGGCGAAGTCGCCGAGCGAGGCGATGGTGTTGCTGCCGATCAGCGAGACGTTGCCGCCGACGGTGCCGTAGCTGGCGAGAGTGGCGGCGGCGATATTGCCGGTTCCGGTGATCGAGCCAGTGGAACCAAGCGCGAGAGCATTGGCGACCGAGACATTGCCATCGATCAGCAGGTTTCTGGTGTCGTTGAAAGTGACGTTGCCGGTGCCGGTGAAGTTGCCGAGCGAGGTGATGGAGTTTGCGCCGGTCAGCGAGACGAGGGAGCCAGCCGAGCCGGTGAGGGTGTTTGCCGTGATGACGCCGGTGCCCACGATGTTGCCAGCGGTGGCGAGCGAGAGGTTGCCGCTGGTGATCGAGCCGGGGATGGCGAAGCCGGTGGCATCCAGCGTTGCATTGGCGGCGGAGACGGGACCGGCGACGGTGAGCTGGGTGGCGTCGTCGAGGGTGAGGTTACCGGCGTCGGCGAAGGTGCCGAGCGTTGCGATGCTGTTCGCCCCGGTCAGCGAGACATCGCCGCCCGCCGAACCGATCAGGGTCCCGGCGATGATGTTGCCGGTTCCCGTTACGCCGGCCACGCTTTCGAGATCAAGCGTGTTCGCCGCGGACAGGTCGGCGCTGATGACGATGCTCGCGCCGTGGAGGATGACATCTTGGATCGCGAACCCGACCGCATCGAGCACGTCGAGCGTGCCGGACGCGCTGTCGCCGAGGATCAGCGTGGCGGCCGAGTTGTCGATATCCCCGAGCAGCCCGGTCGAAAGATCGAGTGCGTTGGCAGCTGAATCACCGATCGCGACTTCCCGGCCAGCGGTGAGCGGGGCGAGATTGACCATGCCGCCCGGCGCGATCAGCCGGGCTGAACCGGTTGCCGCCATGGAGTCGGCGGCGAGATCGATCGTGGCACCGGAGCCGACCGAAAGCGTGCCGGTCAGGGTGAGCGGAGCGGAGTCGACAAGCCGGATACCGTGGCTGGCGGCGAGCCCGGTGACCGTGCCGATCGCGTTGGCGGAATTGGCCAGACTGGCGGCGCCGGAAACGCTGCCTGAAAGATCGGTCGCGGCGATCGCGCCGGTGCTGTCGAACGATGTGCCGCTGAAAGAAAGCGTGGCTGCCTGAAAATTGGCGGTGTTGGTGATTCCACCATCGGCCACGATGTCCAGAGCGCCGGCGAAGGCAGGCAGCGCACCTTCGAGGGCGATCGACCCCGCCGCATAGGTGGTGCCGCCGAGCGTCGCCCGGCCGAGGATGAAATCGTCCTCGCCGGATCCGACGAGCGCCGAGGCGAGACTGGGCGCGATGGCGAGGGCGCTGGTGGCGTTGCCGCCGAAATCGATCGGGGTGCCAGGAGTAAACGGCGCAAGGATGATCGTGCCGGAGGGGGCGGAGAAACTGGCACCCGAATCGGCCATCCGGTCGGCGATCAGGTCGAGCGCTCCCGACGCGCCGACCGAAACAGCGGAAGCAAAGGTCAGCGCCGGGGCGATCAGCGTGGCCGAAGCCGCGTTCAGCGCGCCCGCGAGATCGAGTGACGCGCCGGCATCATCGAGTGCGAAGGTGCCGGTCGTGTCAAAATCGCCGAGTGCGGCGATGGTATTGGTTATTTTGTCAAACAAGACGCCGCCGATGATGGT
>DASVGZ010000429.1:0-2066 GCA_036379275.1 Acidiphilium sp.
CTGCACCGCGAGTTCGCGCAGGGTGAGGTTTCTGGTCTGGCGGGCAAGACGCAGCCTGACGCCGAGCCGGTTGCGTTTTTCGCCCAGATTGACCCGCGAAACCGGCTGCCCGGGCCCGCCGATGTCCGGCTGTGTTGTCGATGATTTATTTGCAGTGCCTGTGCTCAATGTGCCATCCCTCCATCCACCATGAAAGACTTTGCGGTGATATAATGTGATTCGTCCGAGGCAAGAAATACATAAGTCGGAGCGACATCGGCCGGGCTGCCCTGGTAGCCGAGCGGAATGGCGCCGCGCACGATCTCGCCATGCCGTTCGGGCCCGCCCATCAGCGCGATCGCCGGGTTGTTGAAGGGCGTATCGATCCAGCCCGGACAGACGCAGTTGACCCGGATCCGGTCGGCGGCCAGTTCCAGCGCAAGCGTGGTGGAGAAGGCGATGACGGCCCCCTTGGCCGACGCATAGGCGCTCATGCCCGGAGCGCCGCGGAACCCGGCGAGCGACGCAGTGGTGACAATGCTTCCTCCACCCGCGCGGCGGAGTGCCGGGGCGCCATGTTTCGCGGCAAAGAACGTGCCCCGGACATTGACCGAAAATACATCTTCCCAGGTGGCTGTCGCAAACGCATCCACGCTGCCCACGCGCATCAGCCCGGCGAAGCAGATGATGGTATCGAGTCCGCCAAGCCGTTCCTCGGCATGAGCAACAGTCGCCACGACAGAATCCTCGCTGCGCACGTCGCAATGGGTACAGGCCGCAGCCGCGCCGAGCTCTCCGGCGAGTCGACCGGACTCGGCATCGTTTATATCGGCGACAAGCACTTTCGCGCCTGCCTCGACAAAAGCTCTGGCCGATGCGCGTCCGATGCCAGTTGCCGCGCCGATCATGAGCGCTCGCTTTCCGTGCAATCTTTCATTCATTGTGCTTCTCCCTGTTTTATCCGAGCGTCGCGATCGGCCGATCCGTCAACAAGAATTCCCGATTCGCCCGATGGTTGTCCAAAGGCCGGGTGCTGGAGTGAAGAAGCGGGATCGATCGGGAACAGAGGATGCGGTGAGGCATCTCCGCGCATCAGGTGGCAGGCGCTCTGTTCGCCATTGCCACGTGCATAAAGCCCGGGGTCCAGGGTTGCACAAAGGTCGAACGCAAAGGGACAGCGCGTCCGGAAACTGCATCCGGGCGGAATGTTGACCGGGTCCGGCGGTTCTCCTTCGAGAAGGTAGGTTTCCGACGCGAAAGGCCGGTGTTCGACCGTCGGCACCGCCGAGAGCAAGGCCCTGGTATAGGGATGTCCTGAACTGCAGAAGACCGTCTGGTTGCTGGCGTCTTCGACGACCCGGCCGAGATACATGACGGCGATCCGCCCGCATACCCGTCGTACCATGGCAAGGTCGTGCGAGATGTAGATATAGGTCATCCGGTGCCGCGCCTGGATCGATTCGAAGAGATCGAGCAGTTTCGCCTGCTCGACCTGATCGAGCGCCGATAGGGTTTCGTCCAGAATCAGCATGTCGGGGTCGAGCACCATCGCACGGGCAATGTTCACGCGCTGGCGCTGCCCGGCGCTGAGGCCTACCGGAAGTTCATTGTACAGCGTTTGCGAAAGCCCGACTTCGTTCATCACATCGGCGACCTTCTCGCGAAGCGCGCGACCGCTTGCCAGACCATGGATACGGAGCGGCTCGCCGATGCTGTGACCGATCGGAAAATGTGGCGGTACCGCGTTGTAGGGATCCTGTAACAGCAACTGAAAGCGCCGCCTGAGCGACAGCAGTCGCTTGCCGCCGAGATGCCCGACCTCTTCGCCCTCATAACGGATGGAGCCCCGATCGGGCGGTTCAAGACGACTCAGCAACCGCGAGAGCGTTGATTTGCCGCAGCCGGATTCACCGATGATGCCAAAATTCTCGCCTCTGTGAACCACGAACGACACGCCACGCACCGCCTGCACACGGCGGTACACGAACACACCGGTCCGGTCGCGGACCTTGTAGGTCTTGTGAACGTCGCCGACCTCGAGCACGATATCCTGCGAAGCCACCCCGGCCGGTTGCCGCACCCCGGAA
>DASVGZ010000430.1:0-5595 GCA_036379275.1 Acidiphilium sp.
ACGACGAGCTGAATCAGCTTCGCGGTTTCCGGCGCGCCGCCATGACCGAGATCGAGCGTGACCGACTGGGCATGGGCGGCCGAAATCGTGCCGGCCATGAGCAGCAGAAGGATGGCGCCACTCCGGCAGAGCCGACGGAACAATGTCATGGCGCACCCTCCTGATCCTGCGCCCCGTCTCGCGCCGGGAGAACGATCAGCCGGTCCGACACGCCGCCGCTCAGAACCGCGAACCGGAAACCGCCCAATTCGACGATCGACACCGTCCGGGTCCGGTCGATCCGGCACAGAAGCCGCGATCCAGGCATCCCGGCGCTTCGTCCCCCCCGGGTAGCGCCGCCTTGGGCAAGTCGGCGCGCCAGATCGAATCGCCGCGCCACGGCGGCAAGGCCGAAAAGCAGCGCGATCACCAGACTCAGGGCGCCGGCCGCGGAGCCCAGCATCGCAACATCGATCACGATTCCGCTCCCGCACACCAGAATCTGGCAGACAAGGGATGGAGTTCGGGCGGGCGATTTGGTGTCATTGCCCCAAGACACCGCAAAAAAATTAACATTTCGTTTCGAAACGATAGCTATGACGCGAAAAATAAAAATGCGGCAGTCGATATCGTTCATTTTTTGTTAAACTTTTTGCGGCACGATCACGTCATCGCCCAAAGAACGCAATATCTGGAATGCGATCTCTGGGGACGCCACGACCGAGGACGCCATGACCGACGATCTGCTGGGACTTGCCGCAAAACGTGTCGCCTATCTCGACCAGTCGCAGAGGCTGTATGCACAGAACATAGCCAATCTCGACACGCCGGGCTTCACCCCGAAGGCGGCGATTCCGTTCTCCGCCCTGCTGAACGGCGAAGGCACGCTGCCCCTCGCGGTCACCCACACCGATGACCAGACCTCATCGCCACCCGGCGGAACGATCGCGGTGCCGGCCCGAATCGCCGCCCGGGCGCCGGACGGCAACGCGGTTTCGCTCAACCAGCAGCTCGCCGAAATCGCCCGAACCCAGATATCCCAGCAATATGCCGTCAACATCTACAAATCCTATCTCGGCATGTTCCACACGGCCCTTGGCAACACACCCTGACAGGGAAATCAGCATGAATTTCGGAACGACTCTCGCAATTTCCGCATCCGGCCTGTCCGCCCAGGGCGCAAGGCTGCGGGTGATCGCGGAAAATCTCGCCAACGCCTCAAGCACCGGAACGACACCGGGCAGCAATCCCTATCGACGGAAAACCATCGTTTTCAGCGACCGGTTCGACCGGACCCTGAATGCCAATCTGGTCGAGGTCGACCGGATCGGTCACGACCAGAGCCCGTTTCCGGTCAAATACGATCCGTCGAATCCAGCCGCCAACGCCCAGGGTTATGTCAAATTACCCAACGTCAACAGCTTCGTGGAACTGATGGACATGCAGCAGGCCGAACGATCCTATGATGCGAACCTGTCGGTGATGAACGCGACGCGCGGTATGTTGACGCGAATGCTGGATCTGATCTGATGACCGGAATCATTGCACCGGTCCTGGATCCGGCATCGGCTGTCGCCGCCTACAAACACACCGCCGCCAGCGCCGGCACCGGCTTCGCCGAGGTTCTGACCCACACGATCGGCGCCGCCATCGACCAGGGAAAAACCGCCGAAATCGCCGCCCGGAACGGTCTTCAGGGCCAGGGCGACCTGAGCCAGGTGGTCACCTCGGTGGCGGAGGCCCAGCTTGCCCTGCAAACCACCGTGGCGATCCGCGACCGCCTGATCCAGTCCTGTCAATCGATCATGAACATGCCGATCTGATCATGGACAACCCATGCCGGAGCGAGCCTCGATGACCGACCCGTCGATCGCCGTAATGCTCCACGGGGCCCTGTATCTTGCCGTTCGCCTGGCCGGGCCGCCGCTGATCGCATCGCTCGCGACCGGGCTCGTCATCTCGCTTCTGCAGGCGGTGACCCAGATCAACGAAACCACCCTGGTCTTCCTGCCAAAGGCCGCGGCAATCGTCGGTGTCATCCTGGTCATGGGCGGTTTCATGCAAACCGCGCTCACGCACTTCAGCCACGACCTGTTTTCAGCGATGATCAGCGTCGGCCAGTCGTGACCGGAACCAGCCTTGCCGGCATGGTTTTCGGCGGCCTTCTGGTCTTCGTCCGGATCGGCGGCGCGATCATGATGCTGCCCGGCTTTACCGCCGCTTCCGTCCCGGCGATGGTCCGGATCGGGCTGACGGTCGCCCTCACCGCAATCATCGCACCGCTCGTCGCCGGGCTTCTGCCCGCCCTGCCCGCCACTCCCATCCTGCTTGCCGTCCTTATTGCCAAAGAAGCCGCGATCGGGCTGACGCTCGGCTGGCTGACCCGGGTGATCGTGATCGCCCTGCCGGTAGCCGGGCAGATCATTTCCTACCAGATCGGTCTTGCCAGCGTTCTGCTGCCCAATGCGGAGATCGGCGCGGAAAGCACCCTGATCGCAAGCGCGCTCAACATCGGAATCCCGGCATTCATGCTCGGCTCCGGGCTGTTCATCGTCCCTCTGTTCGGGCTGCTCGCTTCCTTCCACTGGCTGCCACCTGGCATTCCGGCCGGAAGCGTCGCCGGAATCGATTATGGCAGTATCATCCATGGAATCGTCGCCGGGGTCGCTGCCGAATTTCTTCTTGCCATCCAGCTTGCCGCTCCGTTTCTGATCGTGGGTCTGGTCTGGCAGGTCGGTCTCGGCTTCATGACCAAGGCGGCACCGCAATTGCAGATATTCTTCACGGCATCGCCGCTACAGATTCTGGGGGGGCTGATCCTCCTCGGCGTCACGGTAGTACCGATGATCGCAGTGTGGAACCACGCGGCCGCCAGATTGCTGATTCATGGTTTCAGCCCCTGACCTGAACGAAAGATCATGGCCGATACTGAAGACCGGACCGAAGCCGCGACACCGACCCGCCTGATCAAGGCGCAGGATGAGAACGGTGCGCCGGTATCGCGCGAAGTCTCGACGCTTGCGGGCCTCGGCGCCGCCCTCCTGGTGCTGGGAACGCTCCTGCCATCCGGGGCACTGCACCTGACAAGACTTCTCGCAACGATTCTGGAAAGTGCCGGAGCGCCCGATTCATTCGGCGCACCCGAAGCCACGGTCCGACTGGCGCTCCACGGAGCCTGCGATGTCGTCTTGCCGATCGCAGGCGCGATCATTTCCGGAACACTGCTCGCCACCCTGCTCCAGACCAAATTCAGGATTCGCCGCGATGCCATCAGATTCCGTTTCGAGCATCTGTCCCCGATCACCGGCCTTTCGACCCTGTTCAGCGCCCGGCACGCGATCGAAACCCTGCAATCGATCGGCAAACTCTGCGGCCTCGGAATCGCAATCTGGCTCGTAATCGCCGCTCATGCCACTTTCGCTGCAAGCACGCTGGATTTGCCCGTGCCGGCCCTGCCCGGGACGATCTGGCGTCTGATCATTGCCATCGCCATTGCCGCAACGGTTACCCAGGGAATCATCGCCGCCGCCGATTTCGGTTGGACCCGCAGCCAATTCGCAACGAAGCTCCGCATGTCCCATACGGAAATCAGGGAGGAGCAGAAGGAACTCGACGGCAACCCCGAAATCAAGGCGCGGCTTCGCATGATACGGGCACGCCGCGCGAAGCAGACGCTAAAGGCCGCGATGGCGCGCGCCAATGTCGTCGTCACCAACCCGACCCATTACGCCGTGGCCCTCGAATATCGGCCTGGACAGGCAGAGGCGCCGAAAATCGTCGCCAAGGGCGCTGACCGGCTGGCCGGGTATATCCGCGAACTGGCTCGTGAAAACCGGGTGCCGATCGTCTCGAATCCCCCCCTTGCCCGAGCCCTGTTCCGTCAGGACATCGAGACCGAAATCGCCCCGGAACACTATAAGGCCGTCGCGGAAATCATCGCCTATATCTGGCGGCTGGCCGATACCGGACAGCAGCCGCCTTATTCATGATGCCCGTGCGCGTTGATTTCCAGAAGCGCCACAAGCGCGGAAGCCCTCTCATCTCCAGTCGGCGCCTCGAGCAGGGCCTGCTTTTCCACCGGACTGAACGGACACGCCATGCACAGGCTGACGATCAGAGCTCGATCCGGAATCGCCGCGATCGCATCCCAGTCCGCTTCCACGCCGACAGCATCGAAATAACGGCGCAGCGAAGCCATCAGTCGCACCCTGGCGGGCGGGCGCGCGTCCAGCTCATCATCCGCCGCGTCTGCCAGATCATGTCGGAATCTCGACACGTCGCCGTGCGCGCGGCGATAACCGCGGCGCATCTCCGCCTCCTCGACGAGGTCGAACCGGATCAGACCGGTCAGGGTAATCAGATAGCGACCGTCATCGGTCTCGCTGAACGCGGAAATCCGCCCAAGACAGCCGATGCGATACAGTTCGGGTCCGGTCGGGCCTTTGCCTGCTCGCAAATCGGGCTGGATCATGCCGAATATCCGGCCCGCTCCGAGCGCCTCATCGACCATCGCGAGATAGCGCGGCTCGAAAATGTTCAGGGGCAGCCGGCCACCCGGCAGCAGCAGCGCCCCGGCGAGAGGAAAAATCGGAAAAATTTCCGGAAAAACCTCTGCACGGGGAGCGTTACCGGTCACATCCGGCCCATCGGTTCAACTGAACAGAAAGGCCGACAATTTCCGCCGCGCCGCAATGGTATCGGCATCCTCGAATCCCCAGGCCTCGAAAAGTTTCAGAAGCTGGAGCCGGGCGGCATCCTCATTCCAGTCCCGCTTGCGGCGCATGATATCGAGCAGGGCATCCGCTGCAGCCTGACGCTCGCCGGCCGCATTCAAGGCATTCGCGAGAGCATAGCGCGCCTCATGGTCGTTCGGGTCGGCAGCAAGCCTTGCTTCGAGCCCGGTACGGGCATCGGCGGCCTCTCGCCCCTCGCGAACCACGGCAATCGCGGCGCGAGCACCGGCAATATCCGCATGATCGGCCAGTTTGGCGGGAATATCGGCCAGAACCGCCTCTGCCTGGGTATCGTCGCCCAAAGCCAGCAGGGCGCGCGACAGCCCCGCCCAGGCCTCCGGACGCTCCTGATCCTCATTCAGGGCTGCACCGAACAACTCCGCCGCATGAGCAGGATCATCCGCCTCCAGCGCGGCACGGGCCTCGGCGATCAGGTCGGCCGACGGCGCGGACGACCCGGCCAGCTTGAGCAGTGCCTCGATGAAGCGGCGAACCTCGCTTTCCGGAAGCGCCCCCTGAAACAGATCCGCGATCTGCCCCTGCCAGAAAGCGGCAACGGTCGGCACCGACTGCAACGGCAGGCCGAGGCTGGCCAGTTGCTGCACCAGGGCCTGGTTCTTGTCGATATCGATCTTGACCAGCTTCACGCGCCCGCCAACCGCGCGAACCGCCTTTTCGAGCACAGGCGTCAGGGTCTTGCAGGGGCCGCACCAGGTTGCCCAGAAATCGACCAGAACCGGTTGCTTGCGGGACGCGTCGACCACGTCCTTCATGAAACCGGCCTGATTTCCCTCGACAATCACGGCGTCGCCTGCCGGCGCCGGGCCGGATGAGGCGGTTTCGAATTCGAGCGGTTGGTCCATGGCAGATATTCCGTTCATCT
>DASVGZ010000431.1:0-4758 GCA_036379275.1 Acidiphilium sp.
TATACCGGTCTCGCGGGGGACACGCTCGCCTCCGCCCTGCTCGCCAACGGGGTGCATCTGGTCGGGCGGTCGTTCAAGTATCACCGGCCGCGCGGCATCGTCTCGGCGGGGGCCGAGGAGCCGAACGCTCTGGTCGGCGTCGGGCGTGACGAGGGGCACTACACGCCCAATCTGCTCGCGACCCAGGTTTCGCTTTACGACGGGCTGATCGCGGAGAGCCAGAACCGCTCGCCGTCGCTGGAGCGCGATTCCGGCAGTATGAACGACAGGTTCTGGCGGTTCCTGCCGGCCGGGTTCTACTACAAGACCTTCATGTGGCCGAAGAAGGCCTGGACCACGGTGTTCGAGCCGCGCATCCGGGCGATGGCCGGGCTGGGCCGCGCGCCGAGAGGCGCGGATGCGGCGTGCTATGCGCAACGCTACGCCCATTGCGACGTTCTGGTGATCGGCGCCGGGCCCGCCGGAATCGCCGCGGCGCTCGCTGCCGCCGATTCGGGTGCGCGGGTGATATTGGCCGACGAGCAGGCCGAGCCGGGCGGTTCGCTGCTCGCCGAGACCGAGGCGCGGATCGACGGTGAGGCGGCATCGGCGTGGCTCGCGGCGTCGCTCGCGAAACTCGCCGCCGAAGAGCGGGTGACGATCCTGCCCCGCACCATCGCGTTCGGCTATTTTCCGCATAACCTGATCGGGTTGGCGCAGGATCTGACCGGTCATCTCGGCGAAACCGACGATTCGACGCCGCGCGGCCGGCTGTGGCAGGTGCGCGCGAAGCAGGTCGTGATCGCGTCCGGCGCGATCGAGCGGCCTCTGGTGTTCCCCGACAACGACCGGCCTGGAATCATGCTGGCCGATTCGGCGCGGGTCTATGCCGAACGCTACGCGGTGAAGCCGGGGCGGCGGGCGGTGGTGTTCACCGCGCATGACGAGGCCTATCGCGCGGCGCTGGCGCTGCATCGGGCCGGGGTCGCGATCGCCGCGATTGCCGATCTCAGACCGGCGCCGGACGGCGCCTGGGTTCAGGCGGCGCGCGCGGCCGGGTTGCCGGTCCGGCCGGGAACCACGGTTTCCGGCACCGCCGGGTCGCTCCGGGTCAGTTCGGCCGACCTCGCGCCGGTCGCGGGTGGAAAATCCGGCAACGGCGAGCAGGTCGAATGCGATCTGGTGCTGATGTCGGGCGGATTTACGCCGAGCGTTCATCTGTTCTCGCAGAGCCGGGGCAAGCTGCGTTTCGACACCGGGCTCGACGCTTTCGTCCCCGGCGCGCGGGCGGAAGCCTCGCTGGTCGCGGGCGCGGCGGCGGGCGCGCAGACGCTGGAGGAAACGCTGTCCACCGGCTACGATATCGGCGCGCAGGCCGCGCGCGAGGCAGGTGTAGACAAGGCGGCTCCGGCGCGGAGTTTCGCGGTCGAGGGCGGCAAGCTCTCGCAGGGCGGATTTCTCGGCGCGACGCCGCACGGACGCGATCCCGTCTCGGTGCGCGCCTTCGTCGATTTCCAGAACGATGTCACCGCCAAGGATATCAAGCTGGCGCTCGCCGAAGGGTTCCGCTCGATCGAGCACGTCAAGCGCTACACCACCACCGGCATGGCGACCGATCAGGGCAAGACCTCGAACATGAACGCGCTCGGCATCGTGTCGGCGACGCTGGGACGGCCGATCCCCGAAATCGGCACCACCACGTTCCGGATGCCCTATACGCCGGTGCCGTTCGGCTATTTCGCGGGCTATGCGCGTGGCGAGTTGTTCGAGCCGGCGCGGATGACGCCGCTGCATCGCTGGGCCGCCGAGCAGGGCGCGGTGTTCGAGGATGTCGGCCAGTGGAAGCGGGCGCGCTATTTCCCGAAGCAGGGCGAGGACATGCACGCTTCGGTCGCCCGCGAGTGCCGGGCGGTGCGCGAGTCGGCGGGGATTTTCGACGGCAGCACGCTCGGCAAGATCGAGGTGGTCGGGCCGGATGCCGCCGAGTTCCTCAACCGCTTCTACATCAACGCCTGGACCAAGCTGAAGCCCGGTCGGTTGCGCTACGGCGTTCTGCTGCGCGAGGACGGCTTCATCACCGATGACGGCGTGGTCGGGCGGATCGCCGAGGACCGGTTTCACGTCACCACCACCACCGGCGGTGCGGCCCGGGTGCTCTCGACGATGGAGGATTATCTCCAGACCGAGTGGCCGGACCTGCGGGTCTGGCTCACCTCGACCACCGAGCAATGGGCGGTGATCGCGGTGCAGGGGCCGAAAGCGCGCGAGGTGATCGCGCCGCTGATCGAGGGGGCGGACATCTCGCACGAGGCGATGCCGCACATGAGCGTCGTCGAATGCCGGGCCGCCGGGATTCCGGCGCGGCTGTTCCGGGTCAGCTTTTCGGGCGAACTCGGCTACGAGATCAATGTTGCCGCCGAGCATGGCCGCGCGGTGTGGGAGGCGGTGTTCGCGGCGGGGAAACCTTTCGGCATCACCCCCTATGGCACCGAGACGATGCACGTGCTGCGCGCCGAGAAGGGCTATATCATCGTCGGTCAGGAGACCGACGGCACCGCGACGCCGGACGATGTCGGCCTCGCCGGCATGATCGGCAAGGCGAAGCCGGATTTCGTCGGCAAGCGCGCTCTTGCCCGCGCCGGCATGGTGGAACAGACCGATCGCAAGCAACTGGTCGGCGTGCTGACCGAGGAGCCGGGCTTCGTTCTGGAGGAGGGATCGCATCTGGTCGCCGATCCGGCGCAAAAGCCGCCGATGACGCTGCTCGGCCATGTCACCTCGTCGTACTGGAGTTCGACGCTGAACCGGTCGATCGCGCTCGCCATGGTGCGCAACGGGCGGGAGCGGATCGGCGAGACGCTTCATGTGCCGCTGCCCGACCGGGTGGTGCGGGTGAAGCTGACTGAACCGGTTTTCTACGATCAGGAAGGGAGCCGTCTCAATGTCTGATGTCATGACGATGGCGAAAGGGACCGCACCGGCCGCGCGGCATACCTTGCTCGACGGTATCGACGGCGATCCGCGCGCGCGCCGGGTGGCGCCGATGGCGCGGTTCTCGCTTCGCCTGTCGGAAGCGGCGGTTGCGGCGGCTTCGGCGGAACTCGGCCTCGACCTCGCCGGGCCGCTCAACCGGGCCGTTCAGGGCAATGAGGCCGTCGCGATCCGGCTCGGCCCCGATGAATGGCTGATCCTGGCGGGTGAGGCCGACGGCGCGCGGATCGTCGCGGCGCTCGACCGCGCGGTGCCCGACCGGCTGTTCTCGCTGGTCGATATCGGCCATCGACAGACCGGCATCGTGCTCGACGGCCCTGCCGCCGCCGACATGCTGAACGCCGGCTGTCCGCTCGACCTGAGCCTCGAGGCCTTCCCGAAGGGGGCTGCGACCCGCACCCTGTTCCTGAAGGCGGAAATCGTGCTGTGGCGGCTGGCGCCCGCGCGGTTCCACATCGAGGTGTGGAACTCGTTCGCGCCCTATGTGTGGGCGCTTCTCAAGGAGATCGGCCGGGAGTATCCCGTCTGACAAACTGACATTTCAATTTGACTGGCGGTTTTCATGATCAGCGTTTTCGACCTGTTCAAGATCGGCATCGGTCCGTCTTCCTCCCATACGATCGGCCCGATGCGGGCGGCGAGCCTGTTCGCCGCGCGCCTCGCCGAAGCCGGGCTCGCCGGACGGGTGGCGCGATTGCGCGTCGATCTGTTCGGCTCGCTTGCCTGGACCGGCAAGGGCCACGGCACCGACAAGGCGGTGATTCTCGGCCTCGCGGGCGAGGCGCCGGAGACCATCGATCCTGACCAGGCGGACCGGATCGCCGCCGATGTCACCGAGCGGGGCCGGTTCGTCTTCGCCGGGCAGCAGGACGTTGCCTTTACCCCGGCAAGCGATATCGTGTTCGACCGGGATTCGCCGACGCCGCGCCATCCGAACACGCTGGCGTTCACCGCGTTCGATGCGTCGGGCGCGGAACTCGCGACCGAGCGATGGTGTTCGGTCGGCGGCGGGTTCGTGGTGCGCGAGGATGCGCCGGCCGATCTCGGCGCGATCACCGATCCGGTGCCCTATCCGTTCGCCAATGCGGTCGAACTGCTCAAGATCGCGGGCGAGAAGGGCTTGTCGATCGCCGCCGTGGTGCGGGCCAACGAACTCGCGCTGCGCGACGAGGCCACCGTGCTCGCCCATGTCGACCGGGTGCTCGCCACCATGATGGGTGCGGTCGATCGCGGCATGAGGACCGAGGGGATGCTGCCCGGCGGGCTCAAGGTGCGCCGCCGCGCGCCGGAACTGAAAGAACGGCTGGAGCGCGATATCGGGCGCAACGACCTTGCTCCGCACGAGAAGATGGACTGGGTCAGCCTGTTCGCGATGGCGGTGAACGAGGAGAATGCCTCGGGCGGACGGGTCGTGACTGCGCCGACCAATGGCGCGGCCGGGGTGATTCCGGCGGTGCTGCGCTACTATCGTGATTTCTGCCCCGGCTCGACCCATGAGGGGATGCGCGATTTCATGCTGACCGCGACCGCGATCGGCGGGCTGTTCAAGACCAACGCCTCGATTTCCGGCGCCGAGGTCGGCTGCCAGGGCGAGGTGGGGGTTGCCGCCTCGATGGCGGCGGCCGGACTCGCGGCGGCGCGCGGGGCGACCAACAGCCAGATCGAGAATGCCGCCGAGATCGCGATGGAGCACCATCTCGGCATGACCTGCGACCCGGTGGGCGGGCTGGTGCAGATTCCGTGCATCGAGCGCAATGCCTTCGGCGCGATCAAGGCGATCAGCGCGGC